>CADCTO010000136.1 GCA_902805585.1 uncultured Armatimonadota bacterium
CCGGCGAGCACCGCACCCGCGTCGGCCAGGAACACTGCCCGCTGACGGGCCTGCTCCGTGTCGCGGAGCGCCTCCCGCAGGCCACGCTGTGCCTCCTCCAGCGCCCGCGTCATCGCCTCCGCCTGGGCCGCCCGCCGGGACGCCGACTCACGTACCACGGTGGCGGAGCCCTCGCCCCGGGTCGGCCGGCCGCAGAGGAACGCAACCGGGAGCACCACGGCACACGGCGGGCGGGACACCCGCCAGCTCCGGATCCGCCAAGACGATCGGCCGACCACCTACCGGAGCCACGGGCGCCATGGGAGGAGCCATGGGCGCCACGGTGCCGTGCTCGTGGTCCGGCAGCCCGTGCCGGAACGACCGGTCCACGAGAATGAGCAGAGAACTGTCGAGTGCCAGCACCGGGCGCACGTTCACGATTGTCCCCTCAACGTGACGGAGTACGTGCCGCTCGCACCAAGCGTAGCGCAGGGCGGGCACGGCCGCACAGCGGCTTGCGGCGATCGCCGGCGGCTACGGCAGGATCGCCGTCCGGCGAATTCTCGGCGCCGTGCCGGACCGCGTCCGTGCCATGTTCGAACACATGCCGAACGCCACAGCGGGCGGGCGACCGGGGCATGGCGAATCTCATTGCTGGCGGGCAGGAATGTTCGTACGCGACGCTCGCGGCGCTCGTCGCGCGCATCCCGGCGATCGACCGACTTCTCGGCAGGTGACGGTCGCTGGGCCGGGGAAGGCGCACTGACGCGCGCCGCCGGGGCGCTCCACAGCCGCTAGCCGAGCAGCGGTTTGACTTGCGCGGCCGCGTCCTCGAGCGCCTGGCGGGGGGTCTTCTCGCCTTTGAGGGCTGCCTCCTGGGCGGCCAGAATGACGTTGCGGACCTGCACGGCGTCAGACGTCTCGAACTCGTGCCAGGGCACCATGTCGCCCACCTGGTCGTACGTGGTGCGTGCGATGGGGTTCTCCTGGAGGTACGTGCCCATCTGCTCGGGCTTGTCGAGCGTGCTGCGGCGGACCGCCATGTAGCCGGAACTTTGCGACATCTTGCTGGTGCCCATCGGGCTGACCAGGAACTTCACCAGGTCCCAGCCGGCGCGCTGCTCGGGCGGCGTGGCGCCCAGCACGAAGACGTTGTTGCCGCCGGCGGGCACGCGCCGCGGGTTCGTGCCGTCGGTCGGGAACAGCATGGTGCGCAGCTGCTCCTTCGGAAATTGGATGTCGCGCCGGATGCCGTCGAGCGAGGCCGTGGTGGTGTTGATGTAGGCGAGCTTGCCGACGTAGAAGGCGGCGCCTGCGCCCGAGTAGAGCGTAGGGACGGTGCTCGCGTCACGCAGCACCAGGTCGGTCCAGTAGGTCAGCGCCCGCACGCCCGGCGCCTCGTGGAACAGCGGCGTCCGCCCGTCGGGCGAGCACATCCTGCCGCCGGCGCACTCCACCATCGCTTGGAAGGTCCAGTTGCCGGTGATGGTGTAGTTGAACGCGACGCCCTTCTGGTCCTCGCGCGTGAGCCGCTGCGCCTGCTCGCGCAGCTCCACCCACGTGCGCGCCGGCCGGTCCGGATTCACCGCGATCCGCTCCAGCATGTTGGCGTTGTAGTAGAAGATGGGGGTGCTCACGGCGAAGGGCAGTCCCCACTGCTTGCCGGCGGCGTCCTGCCCCAGCTTGAGCATCGCTGGCCAGATGTCGGCGGTGGTGAACTTCTCCGCCGCGATGAAGTCCGCGACGGGCTTCATAGGGATACGCTTGGCCATGAAGCGGGTGTAGGTGAAGCCGGCCTGCGCCACCGCGGGCGGCGTCCCGGCGCTGGCCAGCAGCTGCACCTTCTGCAGCAGCCCCTCGTACCCACCGGCGACGACCACGCCGCGCGCCCGCACCTTTGACTGCTCCTGGTGGTACTGCTCCAGCAGCGGGTCCATGAAGGTGGCGGCGTGCTGGTGATAGATCTCTATCTCGGGCGCCATCTCTGCTGCTACGGGCGAACGGGTGGAATCTGACTCGCCTGTTCCGATGGCACACGCCGCCATTAGGGGCATGACCACGCCCCCGGCGGGCATTGCCGCGCCGCCAATCACCATCCGCCGCCTCGTCATCATGCGGCCATGGTACTGTGGTTCTCCCACAATGCAAGTCGGTGCCGCGCGACGTCACGCCTCGGCTGCGGGCGCGCCGCGCGAACGTGTTGGACCTGTCCAGGGTCCGTCGTATTGCTCGCGTGGGGGCGCGGCCGTGTAGCGGTGGTGTAATAGAGAGCGCGAGTTGGTGCACCTGCACGTCGATCTCCTCAAAGAGGAAGGTGTAGCCGCCCTCGCGCCTCATTAGGCGGAAGAGCATCGCCGCCGTCAGGTTCGCAGCGTGCTTCGGCTCCGAGACGAGCGGATCGAGCACCTCCAGGGGCATTGACAAGTTGAGCGGCGGCCCTGCTGTACGCTCAGG
>CADCTO010000137.1 GCA_902805585.1 uncultured Armatimonadota bacterium
TCGTGCTCCTGGAAAAGGTTCGGGTTGATGGCCCCGAGCCGCACGCCCAGGTCCTCGGCGAAGCGCGCGAGCGAAGCCCAGTCCATGCCCTGCGGCGGCAGGTCCCACGGGATGTGCAGGGCGACCGTCGGGCTGGCGCCCATCAGGCGGTGTACCGTCGCCGCGTCCTCGATCTTCTCGAAGACGTCGCGCGCGACGCCTTTTTCGTGGAACACGCCGAACCGAGTCCCCGCGTTCCCGAACCCCCACGACGGCAGTTCCACCGGCAGCGCCCGCAGGGCCGCTCGCACCTCGGCATCCGTCAACTTCGCCATAAAGAGAACTTCCTCCTGATCGATGCGCCGGGTCCGGCGCGGGGCACCGGGGCTAGACCATGCCCATGCGGCGCAAATTCTCGAACGATATCCTGACGCTTTCCAGCGGCGGGCGCTGGCAGACGTCCTGCTCCACGACGTAGAATTGGGCGCCCGCTGTTTCCGCCTCCGCGAAGATGGCCTGGAAGTCCATCGTGCCCTCGCCGACCTCGGCGAAGGTGGGGTTGGGACCTTCCGTCATGTCTTTGAGGTGGATCAACGGCACGCGGCCGGCGTATTTGCGCAGGTACGCGGCCGGGTCCTGCCCTGCGCGCTTCACCCAGAAGGTGTCGAGCTCGATCTGCACCAGGTCCGGGTCGCTGGACTCCATCATGATGTCGTAGCCGGACGCGCCGTCGAACCACTGGAACTCGAAGTCGTGGTTGTGGTAGGCGAATTGCAGCCCGGCCTGCTTCAGCCGCGCCCCGATCTCGGTCAGGGCGTTGGCGACCTCTCGATACGCGGACGCGTCCTGGCGCCGCTCCGCCGGGAGGTAAGGACAGACGACGTACTGGTTGCCGAGCACGCGGTTGTCTTCGATCACGCGCTCCAGGCTCGTCTCCAGGGCGTCGATGCCGGCGTGGGATCCGGCGACGCGGAGTCCGAGGTCGTCCAGGACCTTGCGCAGTTCCGCGGCCGTCAGGTCGCCATAGCCGGCGAGTTCCACGGAACGATAGCCGATCTCGGCGACGCGGCGCAGGGTGCCGGCGAAGTCTCTGGCGGCATCGTCCCGCACGGTGTACATCTGGAGCGCGATGGGCAGGTCAGGCATTCAGGAATCTCCGTTCGGGTAGAAAAACGCGATGCTCGCGGTGTGGCCGTGGAGCAAAGACTTGCCGCCGACCGGGCCGATCTCCCCGGCGGCGAAAAAGCCAGCGACCGGCAGATCGGGAACCACGTCGAGCACGGCGGAGATGTCGTGGCAGGGGTCGTCGAAGAGGCGCGTCCCCCGGCCGTTGCACGTGAAGAGGAGCGCGCCGGCGGGCGGCGACGCCCCGCCCGCCGCGTGGGGCCGGAGCAGCTCGCGCAGGTCTTCGTCAGCGGTGGCCGCGTCGCGGAGGTGGAACTGGATCGTCTGCCCGGCCCGCACGGTGTCCGCCAGGGCGAGCACACCCGTATCGGCGTCGGCGCCGATCAGGTTGCGGACGAAGAAATCGCCGCGCCCGAACTCGGGCTTGTACTCGTCGATGACGATGCCGACGTACAGGCCGTTTGCTAAAAGCGCCTGTTCCTCGGCGGGAAGCTCGGACAGGACCTGCTGCGCCATCTCCAGGGCGGGCTTGAAGCGCAGGGTCTCGATGCGGTTCTCGTCGGCGGCCGTGACCCGGAGCGGCGCACCGACCGGTTTACAGCCGTGCGAGACGACCGTCTCGACGCGCACGGCGCCGCCGATCCCGACGCCCACCAGCCCCCCGGTGAACACCCGATCGTTCAGGAACAGCACGTTCTCGCCGATGCCGGTCCCGCCGCTCGCCATCCCGCCGGCCACGGGCACACCCGGGTAACAGCGGTCGAAAACGCGCAGCATCTCGCGCGTCGGCGTCGTGAAGGGGTCCCCCAGCACCAGGACCGCTTTCAGGTCGCCGGGCAGGCTCCGGTCGAGGACGCCCTGCCCATCGTCCAAAAGCGCCGGCCACTCGTCTTCGCCGACCGCGAACGGCGATAGCGTGGCGCCGGGCAGGCGCGCCCCGAGCAGCGACAGGCCCGGCGCGCGCTCGATCTCGTCGCCGCCGCCGACCACGCCCTCCGCCGTACACCCGAGCAGCACCCGAGGCGACAGCGCCGCCCGCACGCAGGACGCGATCTCCTCCGCGTCGGCGGCGTGGTGGTTCGTCAGGAAGACGACCGCGAGGTCCACGGGCCCCGCGCCCAGGCGCGCGCACGTCTGGGCGAGCGCCTCCCGGGCGGCCTCCCCCGCGCGCTCTTTCGCACTGACTCCCGCCGCGAACCGCATGCGCCGTTACTCCCGGGAGGCAGTTCGTTCCACGCCGCGCGTTTTCCTTCCCGCGCCCGCACTCCCTGACGGGACACGGGAATGCCGGCATCCGGTACAATAATCTGGAATGCAAACGAGCAA
>CADCTO010000138.1 GCA_902805585.1 uncultured Armatimonadota bacterium
TCTGACACCTCCAACGGGGGGTCCACCGGCGATGTTCCCGGTCGGGAGCGGCAACACGAATCCCGTCCCGACCGGTGCGTCGGTGCGGTCGTCGGCCGCCCGGGCGGCGCGCGCCGGGGGTCGTCGCTCCGGGAGGATGGCGGCGGAGCCGTCGCCGACCATCCGGGAGGACCCAGTGCAGGTCCAGGTACGCCATCAGCCGTCGTTCGCCGTCGCCCGCTGCCTGCTGGCGCCCGGGGAGCCGCTGCGGGTCGAGTCCGGCGCGATGCTCGCCACGTCCTGGGGCGTGCAGATCGAGGCGTCCGTGCAGGGCGGCCTGCTCAAGGGGCTGAAGCGGGCGGCACTGGGCGGCGAGTCGCTGTTCGTCACCACGTACACGGCGCCGCAGGGCGGCGGCTGGGTCGACGTGGCGGCCAACCTGCCCGGGGACATCGTCACGGTGGGGATCACCCCGCAGGCGCCGTTCTTCATCACCCGCGGCTGCTGGATCGCCAACTCGCACGGGGTGGAGATCGAGACCCGCTTCGCCGGCGCGCAGAACCTGTTCGGCGGCGAGGGCGGCTTCGTCATCCAGGCCAGCGGTGAGGGCGACGTCGTCCTCGGCGCGTACGGCGCGGTGGACACCCTGGAGCTGGCCCCCGGCGAGGCGGTCACGGTCGACTCCGGCCACGTCGTCGCGTACGACGCGTCCGTGCAGTCCCGGCTGCGCCGGGCCGTGGAGGGCCGCTCACTGCAGTCGATGAAGTCCGGCGAGGGCTTCGTCTTCGACTTCGCCGGCCCCGGCCGCGTCATGATCCAGGCCCGCAACCCCCGCGCCCTCATCTCCTGGCTCACCGCCGAGCTCCCCTTCTCCCGCGGCTGACCCACCGCCTTCTGCGATGCGCTGATATAGCAATTTAGCTACAATAGCTCCCGCCCGAATTGGCGAGGAGCCGGTGATGCGAGCAGTCCGCGTGGTCCTGCTGGCTCTGGCGATACTGACGTCCGCGGCATGCGAACCCGCCGGAAGCCCACGCGACTGCTCCTTCACGCGACCGGTGGCCGCCCCGGCGCTGATCCTTGCTGAGGACACCGCCGCCAAGCCGAGGCCGAAGGCCACCAAGACGCGGGCCGTCAACACCTGCAGCAAGGGAAACTCGCCGATCTGGCGCCTGTACAAGCCCTACAAGGGCGACTGGCGTACGGACGGTGGCGACAAGTTCTACCAATGGGACAACCTGCACGGTGACATCGAGGAGTGGGAACGAAGAGGAGGACGGTTGCACCACCTGGGATCGCTGGATCCGAACAACGGCCGCAAGTACAAGGGGCCCAAGCACCCGACGCAGCGGATGCCATGAAGATCGGGTTCACCGACAGTGAGGGGCGGCGGTACCGGGAGGACGGGCGGCGGGCTTTCTACATCTGGCCGTTCACGGACTTCGACGGGAACCGAAACGACCTGGCCACCGCTCGGCATCTCGCCTGGAACTGGTATGTGCTTCGCCCCATCTGGTGGGCTGAGTGGTATTTGGCCGACGCTTGGGACCCGCACGGCACCCGGAAGTTCGAGATGGGCTCCGCGCCACCGCCGTGGTGGGGTCCGGTGCTGCGGCCGGTGGCGGCGCCGGGGCGCTGGCTGCACCGCCACTGCTTCCGCTGCGGGCGGCCGCACTTCGGGGAGCCGGAGGACGACCCGACCTGATCCTGAGTGTGATGCGCGTCACACCCATGGCGGGTCGGGAGAATCCGGCGGGGGCTCGGCGTCTTCTGGGCATGCGCAGCGAGATCTTCTCCAATGCCGAGCAGCAGGTCGCCGCCCCGGGCTTCGTCCTGCAGAACTCGAAGATGCTCAAGGCCACCGTGAACGGCGAGTTCTTCGCCCGCCGCGGCGGGATGGTGGCGTACCAGGGCAACGTCCGGTTCGAGTACCAGGGCGCGACCAGCGGCTCCGGCTCGATGAAGGACAAGCTCATGCGGGCGGCGAAGAGCGCCCTCACCGGCGAGGGCGTGCCGCTGATGCGGGTCAGCGGCCAGGGCGAGGTCTTCCTGGCCGACGACGCCTCGGACGTGTTCATCATCGACCTGGACGGGTCGGACGCCCTGTCGATCAACGGGCGCAACGTGCTGGCCTTCGAGTCGACCCTCGGCTACGACATCAAGATGGTCGGCAACGCCGGGGCGCTGGCCGGCGCCGGCCTGTTCAACACGGTCCTGCACGGCACCGGCCGGGTGGCGATCACCTCGCGCGGCACGCCGGTGGTGCTGCAGACCAACCAGCCCACCTTCGTGGACCCGAACGCGGCGATCTGCTGGTCGGCGAACCTCAGCGTGCAACTGGTCCAGTCCGAGGGGATGGGCGCGCTGTTCGGCCGGGCCTCCGGCGAGCAGTACCAGATGAACTTCGCCGGCCCGGGCTTCGTCGTGGTCCAGCCCTCGGAGAACATGG
>CADCTO010000139.1 GCA_902805585.1 uncultured Armatimonadota bacterium
CCGTAAGCGGCGTCGTGCCGTCGCGCGTCAGCCAGTGACAGCCGTCCGCGCCCTCCCGGAAACTGCCCTCGGTCCCGAACAGCTGGAACGCTTCTCGGCCGGTGTGCCCGATCCGGCGGTACTCGGCGATGCGGACGGCGGCCCCGTTGCTGCAACGGAACAGCGCCGTCTCGTTGCCGAACCGGTTGCCGCTCTCAGTATCCGCGCGGAACCAGTCGTCGTCGGGGACGTGATGGCCGACCGCAGACACCTCGGTCAGGCGGGCGCCCATGACGGACAGCAGCCCGCCGATGGAGTGCGTGGGGTAGTGCATCGGGACGCCGCCGCTCTTGCGCGGGCTCCACTCAGCGCCCCAGCGGCGTTCGGCGACGTGGCGCAGGCTGCACGTCGGCTCGTCGATGTCGTGGAAGTACTCGCCCTCGGCCAGCACGAAGTGGCCGAACGCGCCCTCCTCCGCGCGGCGACGGCAGTACATGGCCTGTGGGCGGTAGTACGAAGTCTCGCCCATCATGTAGTGCCGGCCGGTGCGCCGGCACGCATCGATCAGCCGGTCGCACCAGGCGAGCATCTCGTCGCCGCTGTCCAGCGAGATGATCGGCACGGCCGAGTAGACGTGCTTCCCCGCCTCCAGCGCCTGGATCGCCTGCGGCGCGTGCAGCCAGGGCTGCGTGAAGATCGCGATCGCGTCGAGGTCGGCGCGGCAGACCGCCTCCAGGCTGTCGTAGGTCTCCGCGATGCCGAAAGCCGCGGCGGCGCGGCCCAGGCGATCCGCCTCGATATCGCACAGGGCGACGCGGCTGACGCGCGGGTGGTCGCGGAACAGCCGGACGAACTCGCTGCCGAAACTGCCGACGCCGACGATGCCGATGCGCACGGCCATGGTGCCACCTCCCCGAACGGGTTGCCGCTTCAGTACGGGCCGCGGATGTGGGCGGCCACCTGCTCCTCGTAGAACCGGGCGAGCGCGCGGTGCAGGTCGGGGTCCAGCGGCGGGGCGTCGCTCGCGGCCGCGTTCGCGCGGGCCTGGGCCGGGTTCTTGGCGCCGGGGATGACCACGCTCACGGCGTCGAAGTCCAGGATCCAGCGCAACGCGAGGGTCGTCGGGTCCATGCCCGGCGGGATCATCTGCGTGAACGCCTCGGCCAGCTCGACCCCCTTCTCGAACGGGAGCCCCGCGAACGTTTCGCCGACGTTGAAGGCCTGGCCGTCGCGGTTGTAGGAGCGGTGGTCCTGCGGGGCGAACTGCGTCCCGCGCGTGATCTTGCCCGTCAGGAGGCCGCTCGCGAGCGGCACGCGCACGATCAGGGCGACGCCGCGCTCCTTCGCCCGGTCGAAGAGCGTGTGGATCGGCTTCTGCCGGAAGACGTTGAAGATGATCTGGAGCGAGGCCAGCCCTTCCTGCTCCAGACAGAGCAGCGCCTCGTCCATCGACTCGACGCTCGCGCCGAAGTGGCGCAGCTTTCCCTCGGCCCGGAGGGCGCGCAGCCAGTCGAACACGTCGCCCTGCTGGAGGACGTCGGGCGGGATGCAGTGGAGCTGGGTCAGGTCGAGCGCTTCCACGCGCAGCCGGCGGAGCGACGCCTCGGTGTGGGCGCGGACGGCGGCCTCGGTGAAGTTGCCGGGCCAGCCCGGGTCGGAGCCGCGTCCGAGTTTGGTCGCGACGTAGACGCGCCGCGGACGGCTCTGGAGGAAGCGGCCGATCAGGTCCTCGCTGCGGCCTTGCCCGTAGACGTCGGCGGTGTCGAAGAAGTTGACCCCGGCGTCGGTCGCGGCGTCCAGCGTGGCGAACGCGTCCTCCTCGGCCACGTCGCCCCAGTCCCCGCCGCCGAGCTGCCAGCAGCCGAGCCCGATCTCCCCCACCAGCATGTCGGTCGCGCCGAACTGCCGTTCCTTCATGCCAAACCTCCTGCGGCGCCATGTCGACGCCCGCACCGGGCGCAGCCACACACCTTTGGGTTTGTTTCCGGGCGGGCCGCGTTATAAACGGGCGGCGCGGCAGCGGGCAGGACGCAGAGCGAGCCGGCTCAGTCGCCCTGGCGCTCCTTGAAGCCGGGGGGCGGGGCGAACGTTTCGTAAGGTGGTTCCTGCGCTTCCGGCGCCCCGGGGTGGGCGCAGGGGAAATCCTTTTCGACGAAGTAGCGCAGCGGCGGCTCGCCGTCCGTGTGGAAGTACACGCCCTCGGCATCGGGCGCCGCCAGGCGCGCCCGCGCGTCAGGGCCGAGCGCGAAGCGGAGGCAGCCGTCCTCCAGGCCCAGGCCGGTCTCGTCCACCGGGACGAGCACGGCGCTCCAGCGCCCCCCGCCAGGCAGCGTCAGCGTTTCCGTCACCGCCCCGCCCACCAACAGCCGGTCCAGTTCGGACGGGCTGATACGCAGGCGGACGCTGTGGCCCGTCCACCGGATCTTCAATCCGCGACCGCCTTCCGGTAGGCTGCCGCGAAATCCGGCTTGGTTTCGAGCAGTATCTCCAGGATCGCGCGGCGGTCGGCGGCTGAAAGGTGGGCGAACTCCTTGCCTTGCTCCGCGCCCCCGAGCACCTCGCCCAGCCGCCGGTAGACGTATTCTCTGGCGGGCGCGGGGAGCGCGTCGAAGGCATCCGAGTAGATGAGGTAGCTGCACGGGTGGCGCAGCAGGCGGCGTGTCAGGTCCAGGTCGCGCAGCGACCGCCCCTGTTTATCGCGCGGCCCGCCCGCCGCGAACTCTTTGGCGAAGCCGGACGTGCCCGAGATGGGCTCCGAAAGTTTCGCCTCGCCGCTGAACAGCAGCGCCTCCACGAGCGGCTCCGCCGCGCTCTTGACGCGCCCCACGGTCGAAGGCCGACGCGCCTCGGGCGGCGCGCCCTCCAGCGCGTTCATGCGGCGCTCGTCCCGCAGCGCGTCGCGCGTCAGGTAGTTCGCCTTCGTGATCAGGTTGTGCAGGTTCGTCTGGTGCTCCAGCACCATCAGCGCCACGATGTCGCTGTGGCGCGTCAGGTACGGCGCCGTGTCCAGGAACCGGCCGAGATCGGTGACGTTCGCCCCCGCCTCTTTGTCCAGCGTCACCTCGTCCCCCCGGCCGCCGCGCGCCGGCACGTTGCCCATGTGCCGCTGGTCTCCGTGCTTCCCGGTGACGTACCAGCCGCCCCAGCGCTCTTCCAGCGGGCTCTGGTCCGTGGTGACGAAGCTCCCCGCGCTCAACTCCGGCAGACCGTCCGCCCGCGTGAAGACCGAGCGGACCGCGTGGCCGGGCACGTCTTTGGTCATCGGCGAGCTGTGGCACTGGAGGCAGTCGTAGGTCTGGCGCACGAGCCGCGGGCGGGCGACCTTTTGCTGACGGAGCGTGTAGAACGTCCCGCCCAGCTTCGGGTCCGCCGCCGAGATCTCCAGGTCGCCGCCCTGGACCCAGCCGACGTAACACTGGTCGTTGAAGTAGATGGCGCGCGGCGCGCCGGGCGAGATGCGGTCGCGCTGCATGCTCGTTTTGGAGAAGACCAGCATCTGCGAGGAGGCCGGGATGCCCAGCTCCCGGAGGACGGCCCGCAGGTAGCCGTGCCGCTCGTGCCACTCCAGGCGCGTCTGGCCGCTGTCGATCCGCTTCTGCAAGCGGGCGACGGGATCATCCGCGGCGGCGGTGAGGTACTGCGCCGCCGCGTCCTGGTCGGCGGCGTTCGCCCCCCCGCTCTGCCCCAGCGACGGCGCGCCGAGCAGAGAAACCAGCACCAGCGCGAACAGCGCGAACAGCGCTACCGCCGGTGTGACGGGTGCTCTGTACGATGTGGCCGTTCTGTCCTGGTGGTGTGTCATCCGGCTGTATTTTATCGTGTCCGCAAGGCGTTCGCTACTGCGCCGCAGTTCCGTCGAGGTCCTTCGCCGCTTTGACCAGCGTCAGCAGCATCACCAGCGGGGTTCTGGCGGCGATGCCGTGCGGCAGGTGCGCGGGCATATAGGCCCACGCGCCACCACTCACCGCGTGCGTCTCGCCCCCCAGCGTCAGGGAAGCCTCGCCCCGAAGCACGTGCAGGATCGCGGGCATCGAGGCCGTGTGCTCGGAAAGCTCCTGGCCGGCGTCGAAGCCGAACAGCACCACGCGCGCATGCTCGTCGCTGTGAAGCGTGCGGCTGGTGATCCCGCCCATGGGGATCTCGACCTGTGTGGTGATGTCATCGAAGAATAGACGGTCCATAGTTTTCGAGCCGCTTTCCCGGCCGCCGCTGACGCTACGCCGCGGCACGCCCTTTCTTGATCTTACACCGTCAGTGCCGGACCGGACATCCCCGGAACGGCGTATTCCGGCGCGCCCGGGGCGGTGAGCGCTCGCGCGGTTTGAGCAGAACCGGCTGACGAGGTATCCTGTCCTTCAAGGAGGAGCCGACCGATGAAACGACACCCCAGCCTGCAGCCGCTGTCGCGTGACCACCAGGGCGGCCTGGTCCAGGCGAAGCGCCTCCAGGAGGCCGCGGACGCGGGCGAGGCCGCGCGGGAGCGGGCCGCCGCAGGTTTCGCGCGCGCCTGGCGGGACGAGATCGAGGACCATTTTCGGGTGGAGGAGCGGCTGCTGCTCCCGTTGCTCGAAGCGCGGCCTGTGGAGTCGGCGCGGCTGCGCGAGGAACACCGGACGCTGCGCGAACTGGCGGAAGCCGCCTCGGGCGCCGCCGCGCCGGACACGCTGCGCGAACTGGGCAGCCGTCTGCACGACCACATCCGGTGGGAGGAGCGCGAGCTGTTCCCGCTGCTGGAGCGGACGCTGACGCAGGAGCAGCTCACGGCGCTTGAGGAGCCCCTGGCGCGCGTGGAAGCGACCCGCCCGCGTGCCGCCGCCGGGAGCGGGGCCGGCAGTAAAACGCAGTAATCCGGACCGGCCGCCGCCCGCCACAGGAAAAACGGGCGCACCCGGCGAATCTGTGTCGCGGTTCGTCATTTTTCTTCGAAGGGGAAGATCCATGCCTCGACTCAGCCGACGACGGTTCCTCGAAGACTCGGTGTTCGCCGCAAGCCTCGCGGCCCTCGCCGCCGTGCCGGAAACGGCGGCGTCCGCACCGCCGTCGCCTGCCCGGCGCGTCGGCCCCAACGATAAGATCCGTGTCGCCTGCGTCGGCGTGCGCAACCGCGGGATGGACCACGTGCGCGGCTACCTCGGCCAGCCCGACGCCGAAGTCGTCGCCATCTGCGACGTGGACCTGAACGTGACGGGCAAGGCGGTCAAGGCGGTCGAGGACAAGGGGCAGAAGGCGACGGTGTACCAGGACATCCGCAAGCTGCTCGAAGACAAAAACGTCGACGCCGTGTCGCTCGCCCTGCCCATCCACTGGCACGCGCTCGCCTCGATCTGGGCGATGCAGTCCGGCAAGGACGTGTACGTCGAGAAGCCGGTCAGCCACAACGTTTCCGAAGGGCGCCGCATGGTCGAAGCGGCCCGCAAGTACGGGCGCGTCTGCCAGTCGGGCACGCAGGCGCGCTCCGCCAAGGCCGTTCGGGACGCCATCCGCCACATCCACGACGGCAAGATCGGGAAAGTGACCCTCGCGCGCGGCCTGTGCTACAAGTCGCGGAAAAGCATCGGCACCAAGCCGGACGCGCCGGTTCCCGAGGGCGTGGCCTACGACCTCTGGCTCGGCCCCGCCCCGAAGCGCGATTTCAACCCGAACCGCTTCCACTACGAGTGGCACTGGATGTGGGACTACGGGTCCGGCGACCTGGGCAACCAGGGCATCCACCAGATGGACATCGCGCGCTGGGCGCTGAAAAAGGACCACCTGCCCGAAAGCGCACTCGCCCTCGGCGGCCGCTTCGGCTACCAGGACCAGGGCGAGACCCCGAACACGGCGGTCGCGCTCTACGACTACGGCGACGAGCAGCTCATCTTCGAGGTGCGCGGCCTCCCTACCGAGGGGGTGAAGGGCGTCAAGATCGGCGATGTCGTGTACGGGACCGAGGGCTACGTCGCCTTCAGCGGCGACTACGGCAAGGCGGCGGCCTTCGACCGGGACGGGAACCAGACCGTGACCTTTTCGGGCGGCGGGAACCACTTCCGCAACTTCCTGGACGCCGTGCGCAGCCGCAAAACGGCGGACCTGAACGCCCCGGTCGAAGAGGGCCACCTGTCCAGCGCGCTCTGCCACCTGGGCAACGTCTCGTACCGCCTGGGCGGGCAGGCCGCCTTCAAAGACAAGACGAAGCGCTTCGGCGACGATAAAGAAGCGTACGAAACGTTCGCCCGGTTCGAGGAGCACCTCGCGGCGAACGGCGTGCGGCTGGAAGAAGCGAAGTACCAGGTCGGGCGCAACCTCAAGATCGACGCGAAGCGGGAAAGTTTCGGGAACGACCGGGAGGCGAACGCCCTCCTGACGCGCGCCTACCGCGCGCCGTTCGTCGTCCCGGCCCGTCTGTAACCGAGGAGAAGCATGATGCCTCAGGCAACCGTTTGGCGGCGCGGGATGCTGCTCGCGGCCGGGTTGGGCGCGGGTGCCGCCGCGGCAGGCGCACAAACGATCCCTGTCCGGGTTTCGGCGCCGAATCAGGACTATCGGGACGTTCCGGTCTCCGTCGTCGTCCCCGCCGCGCGCCTTTCCGCGAAGCGGGCCCTGCCCAAAGGCAGCACGGCGACCGCGTGCCAGGCGGAGCCCGCCGGTCCGGGGCAGGTCCGGCTCACCTGGGTCGTGAGCGACCTCAAAAAAGGCGCGTCGCGCACCTATGAGCTGCTGCCGACCAGGGCGGCGGGCGCGAAGACCGGCGTCGAATTGAAACAGAACGGCGCCAACGTCGATATCCTCGTGAACGGCAGCCTGTTCACGCGCTACGACACCACGACCGGCCCGACCAAGCCCTACTTCTACCCCCTCAACGGGCCGGGCGGGAAGTCCGTAGTCCGGCGCTGGCCTATCGAGGACGACGTTCCCGGCGAGACGCGTGACCACCCGCACCACCGCGGGCTCTGGTTCACGCACGGCGAGATGAACGGCGTGGACTTCTGGAGCGAGGTGGGGAAGCCGGGGAAAACGGTCCACACCGGCTATGAGCGCGTGGAGAGCGGCCCGATCTACGGCCACCTGCGGGCCAGGACCGACTGGATCACGCCCGACAACAAGAAGATCGCCGAGGACGTGCGCGACGTGACCGTGTACGGCGTTCCGGGCGGCTACCTGATGGACTTCGCCATCGCGGTCAAGGCCGTCGGCGGCCCGCTCCTGTGGGGCGACACCAAGGAGGGCACCTTCGCCCTGCGCGTCGCCGACTCGCTGCGCGGGGACGCCGGGAAGAACAAGGTCGCCGAAGGCCGCATCGAGAACGCCGGCGGCCAGACCCAGGACGCGACCTGGGGCAAGCCCGCCGCGTGGTGCGACTACGTCGGCCCGGTCGATGGTCAGACGGTCGGCGTCGCGATCTTCGACCACCCGCAGAACCTGCGCCACCCCACCACCTGGCACGTCCGCACGTACGGCCTGTTCGCGGTGAACCCCTTCGGCCTGCACGACTTCGACCCGGCGCTCAAGAACGACAAGAACGCGGGCGACCACACCACGCCCGAAGGGCAGACGACGACGTTCCGGTACCGCCTGTTCGTCCATGAGGGCGGTACAAAGGAAGCCGGCGTTGCCGAGATGTGGGCCGCGTATGCGAACCCGCCGCGTACGGAGGTCTTATGACGACGCACGCCCGGAGGAACCCATGAGCAGTGCCGGCAAGGTCGAGCCCATCCCCGCCGGCGACACCGACGTTGCCGCCCCGGTGGTCGTCGACGAATCGAACCTGCGGTGGTATCAGGGCGTGCCGCGCTACGCCTGGACGGTCCTGCTCATAGCCGCGCTGGGCTGGATGTTCGACACGTTCGACCAGCACCTGTTCACGCTGCTGCGGCAGCCATCCGTCACCGACCTGCTGCGAGGGAGCGTCCCGCCGGAGCGGTTGGACGCCGTCGCCAAGGACGTGGGCGGCAACCTGACGGCCGTGTTCCTGCTCGGCTGGGCGGCGGGCGGCTTCCTGTTCGGCATGATCGGCGACCGGCTGGGCCGGACGCGGACGATGATGATCACGATCCTGATCTACGCCGTCTTCACCGGCCTGAACGGGCTCGTACAGACCATGCCGCAGTACTTTTTCTGCCGGTTCATGATCGCCCTGGGCGTCGGCGGCGAGTTCGCCGCGGGCGCGTCGCTCGTGGCCGAGGTGTGGCCCCAGCGCTCGCGGGCCATGGCGCTCGGCACCCTGCAGGCGCTGTCGGCGGTCGGGAACATGGCCGCGGCGGTGACCACCCTGGTGCTCAGCGCGGTCTCCTGGCGCTGGGTGTTCGCGGTAGGGGCCCTCCCCGCCCTGCTGATCGTCTGGATCCGCCGGTCGGTCCACGAGCCGGAGGCGTGGCACACGGCCAAGGCCGAAGCGGCGGCGGGCGGGCAGGCCATCGGCAGCATCCCGGGCCTGTTCCGCGACCCCGTGCTGCGGCGCAACACGCTCGCCGGCGTGCTGCTCGCCACGGCGGGCGTCGGCGGCGTGTGGGGCGTCGGCTTCTTCTCCGTGGACCTGATCGGCTCGGCGCTCAAACCGGCGGTCGAGACCTCGGCGGCCATCACGGCCATCGCGGACCCCGAGCAGCGGGCGACGGCCGTCAAGTCGGCGCTCCAGCACTGGCGCAGCCTGGTCTTCTTCGTGCAGATGTTCGGCGCGGGTCTGGGAATGTTCGCATTCGCCGCGCTCAGCGAGCGCACGGGGCGCCGCCCCGCGATCGCGCTGTTCTTCACGCTCGCCTTTTTCGCTGTGCAGGCGTTCTTCCGGTTCGTCTCGGACGTGCCCTCCGCGTTCCTGCTCGCGTTCCCCCTCGGCTTCTGCACCCTTGCGCCGTTCGCGGCCTACGCGGTCTACTTCCCGGAACTGTTCCCGACGCGCCTGCGCTCGACCGGCGTCGGCTTCTGCTACAACGCCGCCCGCGTCCTCGCCGCCGCCGCCCCCTTCACGCTGGGCAGCCTGTCCAAGGTCTACGCGGACACCACCGCGCCCATCGACGAGACGGCCGGGCTGCGCGTCGCCGCCAGCATCGTCGCCTTCATCTACGCCGCCGGCTTCGTCGGCCTGATCTTCGCCCCGGAGACCAAAGGCAAGCCGCTCCCGACGTAGCGGTCAGGAGCCGAGGATCGCGGCAGGCATAGTGATCGGGTTCACTGAACGGGGCCGGTGCGTGCTTGCTCCGGCCCCGTTTTTACTCGACGGAGCGGGGGGGTTATGCCGGTTTTGTGGTATCAGGCCATGCGACGCACGAGGGGAGGGAACGACGGGAAGACCCCATGCCTATCTACAGACCAGGGTAGTACCAGTTGACCTGAGCGGGCTGGTACGTCTGCTCGAAGCGGTGCCACTTGGCGTGGCCGTCGACGAACACGTAGTGGGACCCGCCCTGGTAGCGTTCGGCCTCGACCTCGGTCTTGGGGTCGATGATGACGGTCCGCCCGCCGTAGGCGCAGCCGGCGGGCGGCCAGCACTGCGGGTGGATGTGGTCGCCGGTCCGGTTCTCCTTGAGTTCGACCACATAGGCACAGTTCGTCGGGCTGCTGATGGCCGCCAGCGTCATGAAGCCGCCACCGGGCGTCAGGTAGGCGTTGGTCGCGTAGGAAGACCGGCGAATGGCCGTCTCGCCCGGCAGCGGTCGCTCCCAGTTGCGGCTCTTATCGCCGGGGGCGCGGTTCAGGAGCGGAGACTTGCTGTAGGGCCGGAGCGTGTCGATCCAGGAAGCGCCCGCGCTGTGGTTGTTCAACGGGAACCCTTCGTCCCAGTCCTGGACGTACACCTGGATCGCCATCCCGATCTGGCGCGCGTTGGAGATGGCGACGGTGGCGCGAGCCTTGTCCCGCGCCTGGGCGAAAACGGGGAAGAGCAGGGCGGCGAGCACCGCGACGATGGCGATGACGACGAGCAGTTCGATCAACGTAAATGCGGAGCATTTACCCGGGGCGGACGCTTTGTCCGCGTTCTCGAACTCCCGGGGCGTTTCTGTTGACGAGGCGAGCGGGCGAGCCGTGCCGGAAGCACGTTTTCGGGTCTGCATGATCTATTCCTTGAAAGTCGGGGGCGGAGACAGCAAGCACGAGGGCGCTGGGACAAAGCCCGCGACCCGCACCGTGCCGCCGGGGACGAGTGAAGAAGGGAGTTTATGCAGAAGGGGGAGGGGCCCGCGCCGACAGGGACAGCGCGCGCTGACGGGCGCGGCTCTGGACGAGCGGCAATGCGCTCAGAACGAAAGTAGTCCCCGGAAGGGGAAGGAAGGAGGGCACCTGCGGCGCCTGTGCCGTCTGGGTGGAAAGGGCGCACTGCGGGCAGGAATGGTCCGCACCGAGCGCCTGCGCTGCGGCAACCCCGGTGGCCGCGGTTTCGGAGCTTG
>CADCTO010000140.1 GCA_902805585.1 uncultured Armatimonadota bacterium
AACGCGGCCCGCCAGCTCCGGCACGTACATCCCGTCGTAGTCCACCAGGGTGATCCGGCGGCCCCCCTCGGACACCAGCAGGTTGTCGTGCTGCCAGTCCCCGTGCGCGATGCCCTCGCGTTCCAGGCTTTCGAGCAGCCGGTTCAGCCCGTCGCAGAGGTGGACCAGGGCGGGCGGGTTGTCCAGATGGTTCTCGACGAACCGCCCCAGCGTCTGGCCTTCCGCCCAGCGCATGGCGACCAGCGGGAACCAGGTCTGGCCGACCCGGATGCCCCGCTCCAGGTAGCGGAACGGGACAAATCCCGAGGGGAACCGGGCTACGTGCCGAGCGATGGCTTCGTACCGGGCGCATCGCTCGTCCGCGTGCGCGGACTGGGTGAAGCAGCGCACGGCCCAGTCGGCGCCGCCCGGCGTCTGGAGCCGGAACACGACGGCGAAGCGGCCGGAATACGCCAGCGGCAGGCCGCTGCGGTTCAGGACCACGCCGGCGTCCTGGAGTTCCGGGTCGGCGAGCACCGTCCGTGGGTTCTGGATCGCCTCCTGGAACGTGACGGCGTCCGGCCAGGCGGCGACGCTCACGACCGGCGGCTCGGTAACGGCGGTCTGCAATCTCATGGCCTGCTTACGGCCCTTTCAAGCCCAGGCCTCCTCAAAAGGCCAGGACGCGGCGCACATACGTTACCAGCGAGGCGTCGGGGAGCGCTTCCCGCTCCCGCTCCATCTCGGCGACGCGAGCATCATGCGCGGCCCGGCGCGCGAGCAACTCGGCCGGCGGATCGTCGTCGTCCCACGGGCCGGCGAAAATGCCGTGGAAGCCGTCGTGGACGCGGCCGACACGGTGGCGGATGAGGCAGAGCGTACACCGGTGCGACGCGGTCCGATGGTGCTCGATGGCCGACAGCAGCGCGTCGGCGCGGCGCGCCGCGGGCCAGCACACGTAGCCGACGCACAGGACCAGGGTTACAGTCAGCAGTCCGCCGGCCAGCGCCCGGCCCGCCCCCGCAGCCACCAGCAACGGCACGGCCACGTCCGCCAGCAGGAGCAGGGCGCGGACGGAGCGCAGATTGACCCGCTCCGGATCTGAGCCCGGCGCCCGCCGGTGGACACCACCCGCGCGGCGCGAAAACGCTTCCTCCGTCTCCCGCTGCATGGTCCGTCGTTTACGCCTCCGTCAGGCCGAACACCTTGCGATAATAGGTCCGCGTGGAGGTGTCCGGGAAGCTGTCCCGCTCCCGGTGCAGATCCTCCAGGGCCGCTTCGAACCCGGCGATCTCGTGCTCAAGCCGGCTGATGTCCGCCTGCACCTGTTTGGGCGTCCCGGGCGCGGCGGGGCGAGATCCCTGGCTCTGGCGGTACTCGTTGGCGGCCTGGATCTCCAGCTCGGAACACCATTGGTGCAGGGCGACGATCTCGTGCGTGGCGACGCCGGGGACGAAGGTCCGGTTCTTCACGTCCGCGGCGCTGTCGATCCACGCGGCGCGCAGGTGCCCGAGCGTGGTCAGCGAGATGCCGGCGATGCCGAGCGCCTGGCTGATGGAGGTCTTCCGGAGCTTCTCCTGAACGAACCCGGCCGCGGTGCCCGAGGCGCCCGTCCCCGCGCCGCTCGGGCGGAGCGCCTCGATCTTGTCGCGCCGCTCCGTGACCAGCTTTTCCAGCTTCTGGATCTCGGCGCTCAGCTCGTCGTAGACCTTTTTGCGCGGCCAGGCGGCGTAGACCCAGTTATGGACGTTGAAGAGGTTGATGAGGAGCCACCAGGGGAAAAAGTCGCCGACGTTGAAGAGGAGAAGACAAAGGCCGAACAGCGTCGCCATCCCTGCGCGCGTTCCCCACAGTATCTTCTGTTCGCTGGCGCCGCTCTCCGCGGTCTGGACCCGTTCCAGGTACCTCAGCCCGGGGGCAGCGGTGGCCGTAGCCTGGGCCGGCCGAAGTGCCGCGTTCGTCCGCGTCTGCTCCGTCGCCATCCACCACTTCGACGCATCCGACCGGATGACCTCAGCGGGGGCGGCCTCCAGCGGAGGCAGGGTGACGGCGCCGCCCGGCGACGGCACGATCAGGTCCTGCTGGGTGCCGTAACAGGCTTCCTCCAGGTACTCCACGCTGTCTCGTAGCGCGTCGTCGTGCTGCGCCAGGGCGCGCACCGCGTGGAAGACGCGGGAGTGCGCGGGGTCCAGGAGGTCCGTCTTCTTGAACAGGAGCGATTCGCCGTCGTTGAAGCGGGTCCACAGGGACGCGTCTCTGGCCAGGGCGAGCAGGCCCGTTTGTATGACCAGGTGCGCGAAGCGGTCCAGGCCGACCCCGTAGTCGTGCGCGGTCCGCAGGGGGTGCTGGTAGTTGGGGTGGCCGACTTCGGCCGAAACGCGGCCCGCCAGCTCCGGCACGTACATCCCGTCGTAGTCCACCAGGGTGATCCGGCGGCCCCCCG
>CADCTO010000141.1 GCA_902805585.1 uncultured Armatimonadota bacterium
ACAGGATGCGCGTCGGGCCGGCCGGCTCGTCGCGCTCGATGCTGACGCGGCGCGCCTTCCGGCCCCCGGCGACCGTCTCGCCGCCCAGCGCGCGGATCCGGTCCTTCCAACCCCAGCGGGCGATGTCGCGCTGCATGGCGCCGACGGTGAACCCGGAAGCGTTGTAGGTGAAGAAGCCGTTCTGCCGCCGGACGGTGACCTTGTTCAGCGCGGGCTCGTACACCCACAGCCTGCCGTCCGCGTACAGGCTGATGCGGCGCGGGCTCTCCTGCTCGCAGCGCACCCGCGTGCCCCGGAACCAGTATTCGAGCTTGTTGGTGCGGCGCCCGTCCGGGGCGACTTCCCAGCGGACGTTCCGGGCGCTGCGCACGCCCTCCAGGGCCGCGTCCATCTCCCGCAGCGCCTGCGCCGCGACCAGGCGCGGCCAGGAAAGGGCGAGCAGGACGACGGCGGCCGCGGTGGCCGCGAACCCGAATCCCGTGCGCAGCCGCCACCGGACCACGCGCCGCTGCTCGGCGGCAGCCCGGTCCGCGGCCAATCGTGCGACCCGCAGGCGCAGTGCTTCCGAAGGCGCAAGGGGGGGGTAGGCGGCCGACAGCAGCGCCTGCAGGCGCTGCTCTTCCCGGTCCTGCCCGTCAGACGTGTTGTTCATTGTGCCACCTCGTCCAAAAAGTACACGCGGCCCCGCTGGAACAGCGTCGCGCGGGCCCGCTGGAGCAGGCTGTTGACGGCCGCGGGGGATCTCCCCATGACCTCGGCGATTTCGGCAATAGACAGCCGCTCGACGTGCTGCAGCAGCAGCGCCTCCCGCTGCTCCTCTTTCAGCGCGTTCACCAGCTCGCGGATGGTTTCAAGCCTCTCGGCCTCCAAGACCCTGGCTTCCGGACCGGGGCCCGCGGCCATGAACACCTCGGGCTCATCGCGGCGCGCCGCGTCGTTCGCGTCGCTCACGGCCATTTCGGACACGAAGGTTTCCCGCCGTGTCCGGCGCCGCCTCCCGACGTCGATGATCTTGCGCCGGGCGATGCCGAGCAGCCAGACGTACGGGTGCGCCTTGCCCCGGTAGCCGGGTAAAGCGGTCAGCGCCGCCTCGAACACCTCCGCGGTCACGTCTTCGGCCTCTTCCCGTCGCGGCAGCCGTCGTGACACGTAGCGGAAAACGTCGTCGAGGTACCGCGCGTGCAGCGCCTCCGCCCCGATGCCCTTCCCGTCCTCTGCCCGCCGGGATTCCGCCGCCGGGAGGTACAATGCCCTGGTTTTGTCCATTACGCCTCTCACCGTTTCGGTTTGGGTGCGGGCGTTGCGCCGGGCCGCCACTATTTCCATCACGGTCCGCCGCCCGAACGTCTGCGCCGGTGATTAGTTCGCCGCGCGGGATGGAATCTATCGCCTGCGCGAGAAAATGTTGGCGATGCGGCGGCACCATCAGGGGAACGGCGCCGCGACGGTTAATCTAACGCCGACAGACCGGAAGGCTCCGGGAGCCGGGGAGAACATCATGGAATATCGATCGCTAGGGCGCACGGGCGCGCAGGTCAGCGTCTTGTGTCTGGGCGTGATGACCTTCGGGGGGAAGACCGAGCAGGATGAGGCGACGCGGATGGTCGACCGCTTCCTCGACCAGGGGGGCAACTTCATCGACACCGCCAACGTCTACGGGCGCGGCAAGTCCGAGACGATGACGGGCGTCGCGCTCAAGGACGGCAACAAGCGTGATAAGGTGTTCCTCGCCACCAAGGTCCACGGCAAGATGGACGACACCGACCCCAACGCCTGGGGGAACACGCGCTTCCACATCATGAAGTCGTGCGAGGACAGCCTGCGGCGCCTGCAGACCGACCACATCGACCTGTACCAGATCCACCGCCCGCAGTCGGAGGTCGCCATCGACGAGACGCTGCGCGCGCTGGACGACCTGATCCGGCAGGGCAAGGTGCGCTACATCGGCACCTCGACCTTCGCGGCCTGGCAGGTGGTCGAGAGCCTGTGGGCCTCGAAGGAGCTGGGGCTGAACCGCTTCGTGTGCGAGCAGCCGCCGTACCACCTTCTGGACCGGCGCATCGAGCGCGAACTGCTGCCGATGGCGCGCACGTACGGCCTGGGCGTCATCCCCTGGTCGCCGCTCGCGGGCGGCAAGCTGACCGGCAAGTACCGGCGGGGAGAGCCCGCCCCGGCCAACTCGCGCGAGGACCCCGCCAAGTTCAGCGAGGCGACGTGGCGCGTGCTGGAAGGGCTCGAAGCGCTGTGCCGCGACAAGGGCTGCACGATGACGGCGTTCGCGAACGCGTGGTGCGCCGCCCAGCCGGGCGTCACCAGCCCGATCATCGGTCCCAACAGCGTGGCGCAGCTAGACGACAACCTCGCCGCCTCGGACGTGACGATCACGGACGAGGATAAGAATCGCGTGGACGAGCTT
>CADCTO010000142.1 GCA_902805585.1 uncultured Armatimonadota bacterium
GGCGCGCGGCGAGAAATCGACGCCGGTGACCGTCGCCCCGAGCCGGGCCCACGAGAGCGTGTCCAGGCCGAAGTGGCACTGGAGGTGCAGCAGCGCGCGGCCCGCGACCGCGCCCAGCTCGTCGCGTTCGAGCCGGTGCAGGCTCAGCTTCCCGGCCTTGAAGCCGGCCACATCGTAGTGGGCCGACGCCGCATTGATCGCCGTCCGGGTATCCCAATTCGCGCGGTTCGTCGCCGTGTGGTCGTCCATCGCTGCTCCTGGTTGCCCGCCCATGATCGACCGCGTCATTGAGCGTCGTACGGCCCGGCACGCCCTGTCTGTACCTTAATATCTACCTTGGCAACTGCCCATCGAGGGGGTGTGATGGCCGAAGAGTACGCCCGATCCCCGTCCCCACCCGTGACGGCCCCGCTTCCTGGCACCCAAAAAGCACACACGCCGCCACCGGAGAGGACCGGGGGGCTGTCCTTGCCGAAAAGCTCATCCGTGCGGACGTTGCCGTTGGGCGGCGTGCCCTGCCCGTGCTCCTCGTTCGCGAGCGAGCGGTTACACTCGGGCCTGTTGACCGCAATGCCGTGCTGACGAAGGAGGAGCTGCATGATCCCGGCCCGCCCGCTCCAACGCCTGCTCGCGATCGGCCGCCGGGCAACCCGGGCCATCCGCCGTCATCTCGCAACCGCCACGCGGCCGGCCGGGGCAGCGCTCGTCGCCGGCGCGCTCGCCGATGCAACTCGCGGCCGGTCGGCGCTCATTGCCGAGAACACCCTCCTCCGGCAGCAGCTCATCATCCTGCGGCGGGGCGCCAAGCGCCCGCGCTGCACGCCCGCCGACCGGGCGCTGCTGGTGTTCCTGGCCGGCCGCGTCCGCGACTGGCGGTCGGCGCTGCTGGTCGTCCAGCCGGACACGCTCCTGCGCTGGCATCGCGCGCTGTTTCGCTGGTCCTGGCGCCGCCGATCCCGGGCTGCGGCCCCGGCGCATCGTCCACCCCTCGCCCCCGAGACGGTCGCCTTGATCCGCGAGATGGCGACGGCCAACCGCCTGTGGGGTGCCGAGCGCATCCGGGGCGAGTTGCTGAAGCTGGACATCCGCGTGGCCAGGTCGACGATCCAGCGGTACCTGCGCCAAGCCCGGCCGCGGCACGGCACCGGCCAGCCCTGGGCGACGTTCCTGCGCAATCACGCCCTTGATATCTGGGCCTGCGACTTCCTGCCGGTCACCGACCTCCTCTTCCGCCCCGTGTACGCGTTCTTCGTCATCGCGCTGGGCACGCGCCGCGTGGTCCACGTCGGCGTCACGCGCCACCCGACCGATGCCTGGGTCGCCCAGCAGCTGCGCGAGGCGACGCCGTTCGGCGCGTCCCCGCGCTTCCTCATCCGCGACAACGACAGCAAGTACGGGCCAGCCTTTGCGCGGGTCGCCGCAGCGAGCGGGATCACGGAGTTGCGGACCGCCTACCGCGCCCCCAGGCAGAACGCCACCTGCGAGCGCTTCCTCGGCAGCGTCCGGCGCGAATGCCTCGACCATCTCCTGGTCCTGGGTGAGGCCCACCTGCGGCGCGTGCTCGGCGAGTACGCGCGCTACTTCAACCGGGACCGGCCGCACCAAGGCCTGGGGCAATGGGTCCCCGATGTCCCGGAGGAACGGAGGCTCCGCGTAGGGACGCGCGGCGATCTGCGCGCGGTCCCGATTCTGGGCGGCCTTCATCACGCCTACGCGAGAGCGGCGTGACGGCAGCTGGATAGACTTCTCGGCCAGCACAGGTACCTGCGCGCGGCCCGGTCGCCGCACGATGCCGACCAGCCCTGGGCCACGTTCCTGCGCAACCACGCTGACGCCATCTGGGCGTGCGACTTCCTGCCGGTCACCGACCTGCTCTTCCGGCCCCTGTACGCGTTCTTCGTGATTGCGCACGAGTCGCGCCGGGTGGTCCACGTTGGCGTCACGCGCCACCCGACCGACGCCTGGGTGGCGCAGCAGCTGCGCGAGGCCACCCCGTTCGATGAGCGACCGCGCTACCTCGTCCGTGACAACGATCGCAAGTACGGGCAGGCATTCGCCCGCGTCGCCGCGGCGAGCGGGATCGCGGTGTTGCGCACCGCCTACCGTGCCCCCCAGCAGAACGCTACCTGCGAGCGGTTCCTCGGTAGCATACGGCGGGAGTGCCTGGACCACGTCCTGGTCCTGGGCGAGGCCCACCTGCGGCGCATCCTCCGCGAGTACGTGCGCTACTTCAATCATGACCGGCCACATCAAGGCCTGGCGCAGCGGCTCCCCGTTGGCGCTGAGGATGGCGCAGCTTGGGCGGCGCCAGGCGGGGGCATGCAGGCCATCCCCGTCCTGGGCGGCCTCCACCACGCCTATGCGCGAGCCGCGTAGCGCCTACAGATGGACTTCTCGGCCAGCACAGCCGCCTG
>CADCTO010000143.1 GCA_902805585.1 uncultured Armatimonadota bacterium
ACGGGCCGGGCGAGCCGCTGGAGTTGGACGTGCTGATCATCGACGAGGCGTCGATGCTCGACCTGGTGCTGACGCACCACACCCTGCGCGCGGTGCCCGACGGCGCGCAGGTGCTGTTCGTCGGCGACGTGGACCAGCTCCCCTCGGTCGGGCCGGGCAACGTGCTCGCCGACCTGATCGACAGCGGGCGCGTGCCGGTGGCGCGGCTGACTCAGGTGTTCCGGCAGGCGGCGGCGTCCAAGATCATCACCAACGCGCACGCCATCAACCGGGGCAAGGCGCCGGACCTGCCGCCGCCGTCGGCCGTGCGCGAGGGCGCCGACTGCGTGTTCGTGGAGGTGGACGAGGCCGAGGACATCCCGCAGAAGGTGGCCGGCGTGGTCGCCAAGTCCCTGCCCAACCTGGGCTACAAGCGCGACGACATCACCGTCCTCGCCCCGATGCAGCGCGGCTCGGCCGGCGCCCGCAACCTCAACGAGGTGCTGCAGTCCGTGCTCAACCCGCCGCGCCCGGACAAGCCCGAGGTCAAGCGCGGCCCGCTCACGTTCCGCGTCGGCGACCGCGTGATGCAGCGCGTCAACAACTACGACAAGAACGTCTTCAACGGCGACGTCGGCCACATCGCCGAGATCGACCTGGAAAACCAGACGGTCGGCGTGATGTACCCCGAAGGCCCCATCGAATACGATTTCGTGGACATGGACCAGCTCGGCCACGCCGCCTGCGTGTCGATCCACAAAAGCCAGGGCAGCGAATACCCGGCCTGCGTGATCGTGTTCCACACGCAGCACTACATGATGCTCGCCCGGAACCTGGTGTACACGGCGCTGACGCGGGCGAAAAAGATCGCGGTCTTCGTCGGGTCGCGGCGGGCGATCCTGATGGCCGTCCGGAACCGCAACCAGGTGCCGCGCAACACGCGGCTGGCCGCGCGGCTCCAGAAGCTGGTCGACGACCTGGGGGCGAGCGGACTGGCGCGTGCGGCGAAAGGGCAGGCGAACGGGGCGGCTTCACCGAGCACGCCGCCCCCGGCGCTCCCGGGCCGGCTTCTGTAGCGGCGGTTCCTGCGCGGCGTAACTTTATCCCGGCGCTCCGCGTTCTCCCTGCAAGACCCGTCATACGGGCGTGGGAGGTGGGGGATCATGTCGAAACGCCGTATGGGGTTGCTCGGGATCGCGGGCGGAGTGCTGATCGTGCTGCTCCTGCTCCCGGCGACCGGATGGCTGGTGCGGGCGCAACTCTGGATGAGTACGGGGGCGTCGGCGCGTTCGTACGATCCGGCGGCATCCGGGCGGCGCCATGCGCGGGCCGCCGCACTGCATCCGGACGACCTTCCGCTCCAGATGGCGTATGCCCTCCAGCGCGGAGAGGCGAGTGCCAACGATGACGCGGTCGTCCGGCTCCGACCCCTCCTGCCACGCGGGGGCGACGAGCCGGTCCTGCATGCGGCGATCCTGCGCTTTTCCACGGCCGGGGCCGTGGTCCTGTGGCGTGACGAGCAGCACTTGCTGAGCGCGTCGCCTCCCGCGGTCGGCACGACGCGCCGCGCCGTGCCGACATCGGCGAACCGGCCCGAAACCCTGGCCGCCTTCGACGCGTCGGCGCGGGCGGGCGAACGGCTCGACCCGGACAACGCGTTCTTCCCCCTGATGCGCGCCGTGGGCCTGATGGCGGCCGGGCGCGATGGCGAGGCCATCGCCGCCGTACTGCACGCGGGACAGAAGGGCGGCTGGAACGATTATGTTGCCGAAACTGTGGAAGGGCGGTGGCGCCTGAACCTGGCGGCGAACGGGGAACCGGGGGCGCTGGCCCGGACGGCGCAGTTCTCCGCCGAGCTGCTCCCGCACTTCGCCGTTCTGCGTTCGCTTGTGCGTGTCGCAACCGTCAAAGCGATCGAGGCCGAACGGGCAGGGCACACGGACGAGGGTTTTGCCATCCGCCGGGCGATCACGCGATGTGGCGCCGCCATGCGGGTCCACTCGTCGAGCTACATCGGGTCCCTGGTCGGATCGGCGATCAGCGCCACCGCGAGCACGCGTCCCGGCGGAGCGCCCGCCATCTCTGAGGAGGATGGGGAGGAGCAGGGGCGGAAGCGCGTGGCGGCGTACCGCGACTATCTCGTCCGGAGCGGCCATGGCGAGGAGGGGCGGTACTTCGCGGAAGAAGACCGGATGCGTTCGGAGATGCGCGCGATCTATACGAAGGCGGAGGCATCCACCGAGTACGGCCTGGGGTCGCTGCGAAAGCTCGCGGCCTGGTGGGGCACCGGGCTGCTGACGCTCGTCAGTGCGCTGTGGCTTGTCGCGGGCGGCGTCGCGGCATCGCTGATCTTCCGGTTCTCCGCGCGGGTCCAGGACGGCCGACCTATGAGCCCCGGGGCCCGCCGAGGCGCGGTCGTGGGGCTCGCGGCGGCGCCCGTTTGCCTGGGGCTGCTGCCGCCGGAATCGTGGTGGTGGCTCGCGGTGTCGCTGACGGGCGCAGCAGCGATCGGCGTAGCGTTTGCGAGTCGCCGGGGGCGGGACGCGCTCCCCGGGTGGCGGGCGTTCGCCACGTCCGGGGCGGCGGTGGCGGCGAGCGGGATGGCCGTGACGCGCCAGGCGAATGGTGCGACGGCATTCTGGATAGCACGCACGGACCCGAGCGCGGGGTCTACCGTGGGCGCCGACGGCGTGACGATGCTGCTCATGACGGCGCTGGTGCTCGCCGTGCCGCTCTTCCTGCTGTGCGTCGGGGCCGTGATCAGCCGCATCGTGCGGGTGCCGGTCTCGGTCGGGCTGGCGCGCGGCCTGCGGCGGCTGGCCGTCCCCGGCGCTTGCGTGTTGCTGATCGTTTACGGCGGCATCGCGACGGCGACGGCCCGGATGGAGGCCCGGATGCGCGATGCGGTGGCGCAGCAGGTGCGTCATGAAGGCCGCTACTACGCCGGGATCGCGGGCGCGGCGTGGCCTGGATTCGCCTCCTCACACGATTGAGGCGCGACGATTTTGTCGCGGATGGGTGTGCTGGCGGTTGCAGATGGCTATAATAAGGGTATGAATGCGGAACGGTTCCGGACCAATGTCTTCGTCGCAGTCCTGCTGATCGCGCTCGGGCTGTGCCTGCTGTTGTTCCGGCCGTTCGTGCCCGCGCTGGCGTGGGCCTTCGTGCTGGCGATCCTGATCTACCCGACGCACCGGCGCATCCGCGGGCGCATCCGGAACACCACGGTGTCCGCGGGCCTCTCCACGCTCCTCACCATCGCCCTCATCGTGATCCCGCTGCTCCTGATGCTGCTCGCCATCACCGCCGAGGGCGTAGTGATGGTGAAGCAGGCGCGCGCGCTCATCGAGAACGGGGCGTGGGAGAAGTGGGCGCCGAAGACGGAGGCGGGTGTGCTCGGCGACGTGAAGCGCTGGGTCGGCCGGTATGTCGATCTTCAGCATATCGACGCGGAGGCGGTCGCCAAACAGGGGCTGTCGCGGGTCGGGACGTTTTTGGCCGGGAACGCGGCCGGCTTTTTCCAGCGGCTGGGCCAGTCGTTCGTCCAGGTCGGGCTCGCGCTCGTGACGCTGTTCTTCATCCTCAAGGACGGATCACGGGTCCTCCCGGCCGTGAAGGCGTTCATCCCCCTGGACGACGAGCAGACCGATACGGTGTTGTCGCGCGCGGTCGAGACGATGTACGCGACGTTCTACGGCGTCGTGCTGGTGGCGATGCTGCAGGGGACGCTCGGGGGGATCGCGTTCTGGATACTGGGGCTGCCGTCGCCGCTCCTGTGGGGGGCGGTGATGACCGGCCTGTGCATCATCCCGCTCGCCGGGGCGCCGATCGTCTGGGTGCCGGCGGCGGTCCTGCTGGCGCTGCAGGGGGAGTACGTGCGGGCGATCATCCTGGCGCTGATCGGCTGGCTGGTCGTCGGCACGGTGGACAACATCACGCGCCCGTTCATCATCGGGGGGCGCACCTCGCTGCACCCGCTGGCCGTGTTCTTCTCGATCCTCGGCGGACTGCTGGCGATGGGCGGCGTGGGTGTGTTCCTCGGCCCGGTCCTGCTGTCGGTGACGCTGGCTTTGCTTGAGATCCTGCGCCTGAAGCTCGGCGTCAGCCCCCCGGGACCGCCGGAGACTGCCGCGGGCACCGGCTCGTCGCCCGAACCGGCCAAAACGGCCGCCGCCAAGTCCGTGACGGCGCCGGTGAAACCGCGCGCCATCTCGTAACGCCCCGCGATGCGCCTTTCGGTCATCGTGCCCACGCTGAACGAGGCTCAGGCACTGGCCGCGACACTCGCCCGGGCACGGGTGGCATGCCTCGGCGCCGAGATCATCGTCGCGGACGGCGGCTCCGGCGATGCTACCTGCGCCATCGCGCACGCCGCCGGGGGAACGCGGGTACTGGACGCGCCGCGCGGCCGCGGGCGCCAGCAGAACGCGGGCGCCCGCGCCGCCAGGGGCGACGTTCTCCTCTTCCTCCACGCCGACACGCACCTGCCCGAGGGCGCAGGCGACGCGGTACAACGTGCGCTCGAAAACGGTTGCGTCTTGGGCGGCAACTTCCGGCTCGCGTTCGACCCGCCCGACCCGTTGAACCGGCTGTTCGCGCGAGTCTACAACCACCGCGCCCGGCATCATCGGCACTATTATGGCGATTCGGTCCTCTTCGTGCGCCGGAGCGTGTTCGAGGAGATGGGTGGTTTCCGCGAGGGGATGCTGATGGAGGACTGGGAGTTCGTCCGGCGGCTCGAAGCCCGCTGCCGTACGTCCCGCGAGTTCGGCGACTTCGTGCCGCCGCTCGGCGACCGGGGCGAGCGCACCGTCTGGCTCCCGCTCACCGTCACCACGTCCGCACGCCGCTTCGCCGGGCGCAGACGCTGGCGCTACCTCTACCTATGGGCGTACCTGCACTACCTCCACGCCCGGGGCGTGTCGGGAGACCGGCTGGCCGAAATGTACCCGGACGTACGGTAGGGGAGAGAACCACAGCCTCACAGTCGGTCGAGCAGTTCGGCGCGCTTTTCTCGATATTCCGCGTCCGTGATCAGCCCGTTGCGGTGGAGGTCCGCCAGTTCCTGGAAAGCAGCCGCCCTGTGGGAGGCGACCGCCGGGGTGTCGGCTTTCCAATCTTCGAGGGCATCGACGAAGGATTGGGCGACGAAGGGCAGCACGAACCAGGCGAGCGAGCCGGTCATGAAGTTCAGGACCAGAGCGGTGACACCCGCTTTCCACCAGCCCTTGGCAAAGAAGTAGACAAACCCGCCGAACAACGTCCAGAGCGGCGACACGTCGCGCCCGGATCGCCGGCTCGCCTGGGGAGTCGTGGCGGCGACGGTGGCGTGTTGCGCGGTTGCGGTGGCGGCGGCCGATTCGGCCGCTATCTGGGCGACGGCCTGGCGAACGAACTGCGCCTTCAGCCCGACCTCTTCGGCAGCGGCCTCGATCTGTTCGGCACTGACGGTCTGCTCGTGCTCGTGCTGGAGACGGGTGGCGAGGGCGATCACCCGCTCCTGTTTCTCGGCGTCCAGACGCAGCGCCGCGAGCGGCGATGGCGGCGTGCCTTCGTCCGGGTGGAACTGCATCTGTGACGACATCAGGGCGTGTCCTCCTCCCGGCGGGCAGGCGATGGCGAGGATGCTATTACTATAGCAGATAAGGGCCCTCGCCGCCGACCGTGCTTTAACAGAGGGCGGCGGCGAGGGCGTTCAGGAACTTCCGGCGGACCCCGAGCCACTTGCTGCCGTCGGTCGGGTCGCTGAAGACACGGTTGGTGAGGACGGCGACGGTCAGGTCGTATTCGGGGTCGAGGGTGAGCAGCGTGCCGGTGAACCCGGAGTGGCCGACGGCGCGGGGCGACAGGAGGTCCCCGGAAGGGCAGAGGCCGTTGCCCTGCGCGAAGAACAGGAGCGTGTGCGCGCCGACCTCGGGCTTGATCTGGCTGGCAAGTACCCGGGCCGTGGTCGGGGCGCCGAAAAGGCGCTGCGAGCAGGCGCCACCCTGGCGCACGGCGTCGCCGAAGGCGGCCACTTCACGCGCAGTCCCGAACAGGCCGGCGTTGCCGGAAACGCCGCCGACGCCGCGCGCATTGCCGTCGTGCACGAGCCCGACGATGTGCTTGCCGGCGTCCTCTCCCTCTCCGACCGTTTCGTCGGAACGGGTGGGGGCGATCCGGTCGTGCAGTTCCCCCGGCGGCCGGTACGTGACGCTGGTCAGGCCGAGCGGCTCGAATACGTTGGTGCGGGCGAGTTCGTCGAGGGGCGTTCCGGATACAGCCTCGATGATGTGCTGGAGCAGGATGAAGCCGAGACAGGAGTATTCGTACTTCGTGCCGGGCGGCGCGCCCATCGGGATACGGAGAATGGCGGCGAGTGCGGCGTCGGTCCCGGTCCCGGACCGGTAGAGGGCCTTCCAGGCCGGCAGGCCCGACGTGTGGGTGAGCAGGTGCAGGACGGTGACGTTCGCCAGATGCGCGGCCCGCTCGCCGAGCAGCGACGGTACGGACGCCGCGAGCGTCAGGCGGCCCTGCTCCACCAGGGTGAGGAGCGTGGCCGCCGTCGCCATCGGTTTCGTGACTGAGGCGAGGTCATAGACGGTGTCGGTCGTCACGGCGCGCTCGCCGTCCAGGGTCCCCAGCGCGGCGTGCAGGAACATCTGGCCGCGCCGCAGGGCGCAGACCTGGGCGCCCGGCATCGCGCCCGCGTCCACGCCCTCACGGAGTACGTCGAGGGCGCGGGCGAGCCGTTCTTCATGGACGTTAACCTCGGCCGGGCTTATTGCCGCCTCTTGCCGTCTCAATGGACTTCCTCCAGTCGGGTGTCGGGACCGGGTCCCGGAACAGCGCGCCCCGCACCTTGGAAAGGTAGTGCTCGCCCCGTCCTCGCTCGGTCATGCCGTTCAGCGAAAAGAAGTTGATCCCCGCCGCGCCGAGGTCGCGGAACGCTATGGCTTTGGCGATGGCCGATTCGGCGCTCATCTGCCACGCGCCGACGCCCGCGATGATCGGCTTGCCGTGCGAACCGGCGATCGCATCGCGGATCTGGGCGGCGACGAGCTTCGTCGAGCGGTTGTAGGACATCGGGCAGGCCGCGTCCAGCAGGCCGTCGCGCAGCCAGTCTCGCCACGCCTGCCCCTTGGATGCGGTGGCCACCGAGTAGTTGGGGAAGACCGCGGCCGAGACCACCAGGTCGGGTCGAGCGCGCCGCGCGGCGTCGGCCACGGTGTGGACCGTTTCGGTCACCATCTGCTGGCGCCACACTTTCCACTCGCGCGGCAGGCAGTGGTACCAGGCAAGGCGGTTCTTGGCGCGCTTGGCGTCGATGAAGCGGACCTGTGCGGGCGTGAGCGTGGGCAGCATGTGCTCGCGGAAACGCGCCAGCGAATAGTCCGAAAACGAGTAGTTGTCGGACGGGAAGCGGACGTAGTCGAAGTGGATGCCGTCCACGTTGTAGCGTGTCGCCACGTCCAGGAAGACGTCGCGGGTGTAGGCGCGCACCTCCGGGTACGTCGGGTCCAGGAACGCGCCTTCGCTATCCGCGCGGTTGGTCCACGTGATGCGGTTGTGCTTGTCCCGCACCAGCCATTCCGGATGCCGGTTGACGATGTGTTGGGCCGAGTAAGGGCGCCGCGTGTGGTGCCAGACCAGGAAGGTGTTGAGCCACGCGTGGACCTGGAGGCCCGCCTTGTGGCCCTCTTCCACGGCGACCGCGAGCGGGTCGAACGAAAGCGGCTGGTCGGCGAGCTGTTCGGCGCGCGGCTCGAACCGGGAATCGTAGAAGGCGTCGCCGCGCCCGCGCACCTGGACGAAGACCGTGTTGAAGTGGTACTTCCTGGCGAGCGCGATCGCGTTCTTTATCGCCTGGGGCGAGGTCATGGAGTCGCGGACGACCCACATGGCGCGCACTTCCCCACCGGGCGCAGACAGGGAAACCGTGTCTGAATTCTGGGGGGGTGACGGATGAAGTTTTAGATTGCTGTCGGTGTTTGGGAAACGGGGGGCGGGGGTGGTCGTGGATCTGTTGGTCTGTTGACCCCGCGTCGCCGTCGGGTGCAGAACTGCGCTCAGGGTGAGCGCGCCCGCTGCCGCCCATACGGCGAGGGCGTTTTTCGGCATGCGCACGTCCTCCTTCGTGCCGGCATTTTAGCCGACGTCGGCGCGCGCTGTCAAGGAAACCCGAGGTGTACTGGTCTCGGCGCAGGCCTTCCAAAAGGATTGTCGGTCGTGCTGGCCGCCGAGTACAGGCTTCCCACGGCGGTCGGGCAGGTATATTTACGAGCGGCAAACAACCGCGGGTCTACCTGTCGGGCGCATCCGCACGGAGGGCGGATTCCAGCGCTTCCGGTCGCTGAGAGCCGATCAGGACGCGCTTGCGGTTCGTGAGGGTCAGGCGCACGCCGCGGTTGCCGCGAGCGTTCAGGGCGACGTCGTCACCCCAGCCGCGGATGCCCCAGCCGCCGTACTCGCGGATCGGGTGGTACGTGACGGACTCGGCACGGGCGATGTTACTCCGTGGGATGCGTCGGCGGTAGAGCGGGAAGAGCCACCCGAAGCTGACGGTCAGGGTCGCGTGGTCTACTCTGGTCCGAAAATACAGAAGGTTCAGGACGAGGGCGAGCCCGCCGACCATGATCGGGAGCGTCGCCTCCCGGCGCGCCGCGGGCACGGCTACGGCGACAACGACCTGGACGAGGAGGGCGCCACCCAGCACCGCATAAGCCCACGCAGGGAATAACTGCGTCTCCTCGTAATGGTTGTCAGCTCGACTGTCACCGTTCATGGTTTTTCTGTTTGGTTGAGACGCGCCGTCCGCGCCCCGGTTGCATTTTCGGAAGCCGGGTGTTGTAGTCGCAAGAGAGGCGCGGAAAACTTACCTCAGGGGGAAGGGCAAAAAGACCCGATCAACGGGATACGGCCAGCTCGCTCGGCTGGCACCGAAACCGGGTGAAGGTGGATGCGCTGGCAGGGCGGACGCCGCGGGTACGCGATGACCCGCGTCGCTTCCCCGGTATCGCGCGGGGCTTCTACAGAAACGAAAGCAGCGCGCCCGCGTCGGGTCCCGTAGACTCCGGCGCGGGCGCGCTGCGTTGACGCTTAAGCCGCCAGCACTTCGTCGGTGTAGGCGCTGGTGGGGGCGCCTGGGACGAGGAGGCGCGGGACGATCTTTCCTTCGGCGTTCGCGTCCACGACGATGGTGTCGCCCTCCTGGAACTCGCGGCGCAGGATGCCGGAGCTGATCGGGTTCTCGACCAGCCGCTGGATCGTGCGCCGCAGCGGGCGCGCGCCGTAGAGCGGGTCGAAGCCCTCGGAAGCGAGCACGCGCTTTGCGGCGTCCGTCACCTGCAGGGTCATCTTGCGGTCGGCAAGCGACCGGGCCGTGCGCCGGAGCAGCAGGTCCACGATCCGCGTGATCTGCTCCTGGTTCAGCGCGTGGAAGACGATGATCTCGTCGATCCGGTTGAGCAGTTCCGGCCGCATGTGCCGCCGAAGCTCCTCGGTCACGCGCGCCTGCATCTTCTCGTAGAGCAGCGTCGCCTCGGCCGGCGTGGATTCGGTCGGGATGGCCTCGATCAGGTGCGAGCCCATGTTCGAGGTCATGATGATGACCGTGTTGCGGAAGTTCACCACCCGCCCCTGGCCGTCGGTCAGGCGCCCGTCGTCGAGCACCTGGAGCAGGACGTTGTACACGTCCGGGTGCGCCTTCTCGATCTCGTCGAGCAGGATGACCCGGTACGGCCGCCGCCGCACGGCTTCCGTGAGCTGGCCGCCCTCTTCGTAGCCGACGTAGCCCGGGGGGGCGCCGATCAGGCGGGCGACCGAGTGCTTCTCCATGTACTCGCTCATGTCGATGCGGACCATCGCGGTCTCGTCGTCGAACAGGAACTCGGCCAGAGCCTTGGCGAGCTCGGTCTTGCCGACGCCGGTCGGGCCCAGGAACAGGAACGAGCCGATGGGCCGCCGCGGGTCCGACAGGCCCGCGCGCGAGCGGCGGACGGCCTCGGCGATGGCGTCGATGGCGACGTCCTGGCCGATGACGCGCTTGTGGAGCTGCTCCTCCAGGTTGAGGAGCTTCTCGGCCTCGCCCTCGAACATGCGCGAAACCGGGATGCCGGTCTGCTTGGCGACGATCTCGGCGATGTCCTGCTCGTCCACGACCGAGTCCATGCCCGAATCGCGCTCCCAGGCGGCGCGGCGCTCGTTGTACTCGCGGCGCAGCTCCTGCTCCTCGTCGCGCAGCCGT
>CADCTO010000144.1 GCA_902805585.1 uncultured Armatimonadota bacterium
CCTCTTTGCTGTTGGCGAGGTGCTTCCAGGCGATCTCGTGGGGCTGCGTCCGCATCGCCTTGACGTCCAGCCCGACCACTTCGCCGTTGCCGCCGTAGCCGCCGCGGACCAGGACGTCCACGGCGTTGAAGGCGCGGCGCAGGTCGACGCTGCCGAAGGTCTTGTCCTGGTCGTACTTGAGGCCGTTCTGGTCGTTGAGGTGGACGCCCCACAGCTTGCCGTGCCAGAGCGCGTAGGCCAGTTCGTCGGACGGGTCCAGGCCGAGCAGGATGGAGTGGGCCGCCTCGATCAGCACGCCGACGCGCGCCGGGTCCCGGCTCTTGTAGGCCAGCGCGAGGAAGTGGCCGGTGGTGGGCAGGTACATCAGGTCCATCGGCTCGTTGGGCTTCATCTCGGCCAGGATGCGGATGTGGGGGTCGTACTCCAAAATCGCGTCGCAGTAGGCGAGCAGCCGGTCGAAGGCGACCCGCGCGTCCTTCGCCTCGCGGATATAAGTCCCCTCGCGCGCGGGCCAGAGCACGAGACGGTCGGTTCCCAGGTGGTTGGCGATGTCGATGGAGCGCTTGGCGCGGTCCAGCGCCAGTTGCCGCGCCCCGGGGTCGTTCGAGGTGATGCCGCCGTCGGCGAAGCGCGGGTCCTCCCAGATGCGCGGCGCGATGAACTCGACGCCCAGCCCGTGGTCGTCGCAGACCTTTTTGACCGCCCGGCACGAGGCCGCCAGCTGCGACGCCGGGACGTCCACCGGCACGGCGTCGTCGTCGTGGAGCTGGACGTAGTCGAAGCCGAGCCGCTTGAGTATCTGGACCTTCTCGGCGAAGTCGCGCTCGGGGCGGACCGGCGGGCCGAACGGGTCGCTGCCCGTGTGGAGGTTCCACACGCCCGCGGAAAACTGGAACTGGGTATTCATCGGGTGGTCGCTGTTGCGGCTCCTTTGCGGTTGCCGCCCCGCCCCGTCGGCGCGGCGTGGTTCCCCTGTTCCCCTCCGGCGGCGGAAATTCCTTGCGGGCGCGTGGAGGGGCAGGGGATTCGGGCGCCGTTTGAGAGCCGGGGCGACGACGCCGGCACGCGATGCGCCGCCGGGGCGATGAACGTCCGGCTGGAGGACGCTCGGCGCGCGAGCGTCCTTCGGACGCGGTCCCGTGGTGGCGGGAGGAAAAAGCGACGGGCGCTCCGAAGAGGGGTACAGGACCGGCGGCGCTGCACCCTGCCGCCGGGGATCTCCTTCATGTCGATACCCGAACTGCCGGCCGGCTCCGCTCCCGCGCCCGTGCCCCTGGCCCACTTCCCGGACCGGCTGCACGCCTACGTCTGGCGCAACTGGCCCCTCGTGCCGGCGGACCGGGTCGCGCGCGTGGTGGGGGCCACGCGCTCCGATATCCTGCGGCTGGGCGAGTCGATGGGCCTGTCGAAGCCGGCCCCGCTCTCCGCCGCGCAGCAGCGCCGCTCGTACCTGTCCGTGATCCGGCGCAACTGGCACCTGCTCCCTTACGACCAACTGCTCCAGCTCCTCCAATGGACCCCGGAGCAGATGGCGTTCACGCTGCGCGAGGACGACTTCCTTTTCATCAAGCTCGGCAGCCTGAAGCCCAAGTGCGCGCCGCTGCGCTACCGCCCCCCGGACCGGAAGACGCTGGAGCGGGCGCGCGAGATCGGCCGCGTGGTGCGGCGGGAGTTCCCCGGCGGCCTCGGCGGCGACACGCCGGACCCGCTGTTCGGCTTTGTCGAGCGGCTTTCGCGGCCGCCGACGGCAGCGGGCACCCGGGAGCCCCGGCGCGAACCTTCCCGCGTCTCCCCGCGCTTCTGCTACTCCTACTTCGCCCTGTACGGCGACCCGCTGCTGGAAAAGGAGGCCGACCCCTACCCCGACGGATACCTGGCCCGGCTGGCCGCCTCCGGGGTGGACGGCGTGTGGCTGCAGGCCGTCCTGTACACACTAGCCCCGTTCCCGTGGGACCCGAAGCGCAGCGCGCGTTCCGGGGAGCGCCTGCGGAACCTGCGCGCCCTGGTAGCGCGGGCGCGTCGGCACGGGATCGGCGTCTACCTCTACCTCAACGAGCCGAGGGCCCTGCCCCTCGCCTTCTTTGAGGGTCGGCCGGGACTGAAGGGTGTCGTCGAGGGCGACCACGCCGCGCTGTGCACCAGCCACCCCGACGTCCGGAACTACCTGGCGGACGCGGTGGCGTCGGTCTGTCAGGCCGTCCCGGATCTGGCGGGCCTGTTCACCATCACCGCTTCGGAGAACCTGACCAACTGCTGGTCGCACGGCGCGGGGGCGGGCTGCCCGCGCTGCGCGAAGCGGCCGGCCGCCGAGGTGATCGCCGACGTCAACCGGGCGATCCACGAGGGCATACGGCGGGGCGGCGGCCGCCGGAAGACCCGCCCCCCCGTCTGGGATTGGGGCTGGCCGGG
>CADCTO010000145.1 GCA_902805585.1 uncultured Armatimonadota bacterium
TCTCGACCGGGGCCTCGGCCTCGGGGACGTTCAGCCCGAGCCGCTCCTTCAGAAAGGCGAAGCCTCTGCCCGACGCGAGCGTGGCCGAAGTGAGGATGACGCGGGGCGTGTCGGCGAACAACTGGTTCTGGAGCGTGCCGGCCACGTCCAGCGGCGTTTTAACGAGTGTCGCGAACGCCTGACCGCTGCGGGCGCGCCGCGTGTGGTACCAGCGGAAGTAGCCCGGCGAGTCCTCCTCGTCGTCCGTCTCTTTGGTCACCTGCCGCAGCTCCGTCGCGAGCCGCGACGCGGTCCTGCCCAGGCCGCCCGCGCGCTCGCGCGACGCGGGGTCGTTGGCATTCTCGGCCAGGGCGTTCAGTTCCTTGGCGAGCGCGCCCAGCCCCGCCGCCAGGTCCGCGACGCGGTGGTGGAAGGCTTCGCGGTCGCCGTCGCCGCGCACCAGCTCGTCCACGAAGGCTTCCGGATTCTCGGCGCCCAGGAACGTGTCGAAGACCACCTGGTTCAGGGCTTCCAGGGACGCCAGGCGCTGCCCATCGACGCCTTCCGGCAGGCGTTTGGCCCGGGAAACGAGCTGCGACACGCGGCGCGAGCCGAACTCCAGGCCGAAGGCGCGCGTCGCCATCTCGTCGACGTGGTGCGCTTCGTCGAAGACCACGGCGTCGTAGGGCGGGAGCAGCGTCGGACCGCCCGGGTTCGCGCGGCGCAGGCGCAGGTCGGCGAAGAACAGGGCGTGGTTGACGACCAGCAGGTTGCACTCTTCGGCGTTCTTGCGCGCCTTGAAATAGAAGCAGCGCTCGAAGAAGCGGCACTCGCGCTGCCGGCACGTGTCCGGGTTCGCCGCGATCTCCTGCCAGTCCGGGAAGGCGAAGTCGAGCTCGGCGACGTCGCCGGAGTCGGTCTCGCGCGCCCAGCGCTGGAGCCGCGCGAACAGCGGGTCGCCCTGCGTCCACAGCTCGCCGGACGCACCTTCCAGATCCTGAAGGCACAAGAAGTTGCCGCGCCCCTTCAGGGCGGCTGCCCGGATGTCCAGGTCGGGCAGCGCTTCCAGCAGGGTCGGGATGTCCCGGTCCACGAGCTGACCCTGGAGCGCCAGGGTGTGCGTGGAGATGACCGCGCGCCCGCCGTGGCGCTCCAGCCACTGGACCAGGGGGACGAGGTACGCCATCGTCTTACCCACGCCGGTCCCCGCCTCCGCCAGGCACGGGCGTCCCTGCGAAAGAGCCGTTTCGACGGCGCGGGCGAGGGCGACCTGTTGGGGCCGGTGCGTGAAGCCCGGCAGGTGCTCGGCGAGCGGGCCGCCGGTGCCGAATAGGGCCTCCAGACGCCGCGGGCGGGTGGGCGTTTTTACGGGTGCGGCCAACGGCTATTCCGTCGGCATGGTCGGGAAGCCCAGGATGTGGTAGCCGGAGTCCACGTACAGCACCTCGCCCGTCACGCCGCGCGCCCAGGGCGAAACTAGAAAGGCGCACGCGTCGCCCACTTCGTCGATGGTCGTGCTGTGGCGGAGCGGCGACACCTGCCCGTGGACCTTGTACATGTCGGTGAAGCCGGTGATGCCCCGCGCCGACAGGGTCATGGTCGGGCCCGCCGAGATGGCGTTCACGCGGATGTTCTGCGGCCCGAGGTCGTTGGCGAGGTAGCGGACCGACGATTCGAGGGCGGCCTTGGAGATGCCGGCGACGTTGTAGTTCGGGACGACGCGCTCGCCGCCGATATAGGAAAGGGTGACCAGCGCGCCGCCGCCGTTCGTCATCAGGGGCTCGGCCGCGCGGGCGGCGGCCACGAAGGTGTAGGCCGACACGTTCAGCGCCAGGGCAAACCCGTCGGCCGAGGTCTCCACGTACCGCCCGGAAAGGTCTTCCTTTTTGGCGAAGGCGACGGCGTGGACCACAAAATCCAGGGTGCCGAAGTCCGCCCGGAGCTGCTGGTGCAGGGCCGCGATGTGCTCCTCGTTCGTCAGGTCGCACTGCGCGATCACCTTGACGGCGTCGTTGGGCAGCGTCGGCGCCAGCTTACGCACGTCTTTTTCCTCGCGCTCGCCCAGGAACGTCAGCGCCAGCGAGGCGCCTTCGCGCGCCAGACTCTGCGCGCAGCCCCACGCGATGGAGCGCTCGTTCCGGACCCCGTAGATCAGCCCCTTCTTGCCTGCCAGTAGCATCGTCTTCGCCCCGTCCTTCCCGCCGGCAACGCGCGGCAGTTACCATTCCGATTTTAGCATGCCGAGAGGCAGCTAGTCAATCTTTTGTTTGCCTATCTGTTTGTATGCGCCGAAAATACCGACTATTATCGTATCTCGGCGATAAGCGGGTAGCCATGAACTTTTCGGGGGCTGGAACGGGCGCGCTTCGGTTTTTTCTGGCGGCGCTGGTCTGTATCACCGTCGGCGCCCTTCCGGTCCGGGCGGCG
>CADCTO010000146.1 GCA_902805585.1 uncultured Armatimonadota bacterium
GGGACGGGGGTGACGGCGGCATGACCGATACCGAAAAGAAGCAGGCGAAATCGGCGGCGGCGCGCGTGGCCGCCGCGCTGGTCGAGCCGGGCATGACCGTCGGCCTGGGGACGGGCAGCACGGCCTCGCTGTTCGTGGAAGCGCTGGGCGAGCGCGTCCGCGGCGACGCCCTGTCCATCCGGGGCGTCCCGACCTCGCGTGCCGCGGGCGACCTGGCGCGTCAGCGGGGGATCGAGGTCGTTCCGCTGGGGCGGAACACGCGCCCCGATCTGACCGTGGACGGCGCCGACGAGGTGGACCCCGCCCTGCACCTGATCAAGGGCGGCGGCGGCGCGCTCGTGGAGGAGAAGATCGTCGCCGCGTCTTCCCGCCGCTTCGTCGTGGTCGCGGACCCGGGCAAGCAGGTCGGGGCGCTGGGCGCGTTCCCGCTCCCCGTCGCCGTCGTGCCGTTCGGCTGGGAGACGACGCTGGAACGGCTGGAGGCGGCGTTCGGCGTGCCGGCCGCGCTGCGGGCGCGGGACGACGGCACGCCGGTCGTCACCGATGACGGTCTGCATCTGATCGACCTGCGCTTCGGGGCGATCCCCGATCCGGCGGGCCTCGAAAGCGACATCAAGCGGCTGGTGGGCGTGGTCGAAGTGGGGCTATTCGTCGGCCTGGCCGCGTCCGTCCTCGTCGGGCACCCCGACGGGCGCGTCGAAGAGCGAACCCGCCCGTAGCACTGCTCACCTCTCGGCCTGGACGGCCGGCTCCACCACGGCGGGCTCGGGAACGCAGACGCGCACCTTGCGGATGCGGCGTCCCGCCATCTCGGTGATCGTGAAGGTCGCCTCGCCGTACGGGAGCGTGTCCCCCTCGCGGGCCGCGCCGCCCAGCGTGGAAAGCACGAAGCCGCCCACGGTGTCTACCTCCAGCTCCTCGGCCGGGCCCTCGATCTGGAGCGTCCGCTGGAGTTTCGACAGCGCCATGCGGGCGTCCACGTGGTAGCAGTCCTTGCCCGCCGGTTCCAATTCGGGAGACGTGCGGTCGAATTCGTCCTGGATGTCGCCGACGATCTCCTCCAGGATGTCCTCCAGTGTCACGATCCCCGCCGTACCGCCGTACTCGTCGACGATGACGGCGAGGTGCTGGTGCTGGCGCTGGAACTCGCGCAGCATCTGGTCGATGGGCTTGGTCTCCGGCACGCGAAGGACGGGTCGGGCGATGCCCCGCAGGAGCTGGGCCTGGCCCTCCGTGTCCAGCACGTCCTGCGCCGTCGCCAGGGCGAGCAGGTCCTTGATGTGGACCATGCCGACCACGTCGTCGGGCGAGCCGTCGCACAGGGGGTAGCGGGTGAAGCCGGAGCGCTCCGCCGCGGCGATGTTCTCGGCGATGGGCCGGGTCGTGGACAAAAAGATCATGTCCGGACGCGGGACCATGACCTCCTTGGCCTGGCGGTGGGCGAAGTCGAGGACCCGGTTGACCAGTTCCCGCTCGGACTCCCTGATCTCGCCGCCCGCGTGCGACGCGTTCAGGATCAGGCGCAGTTCGTCCTCCGAATGCGCTTCGCCCTCCGCGCCCTCGCTGGCGGGCTGGAGCCCGAACAGGCGCAGAACGAGGCTCGCGATCCAGTTGAGCAGGGCGATGGGCAGCTTGAAGAGCCGGTAGAACCAGTCCAGCGGGTAGACGATCGCCAGGGTCACGACTTCCGCCTTCTGGATCGCCAGGGACTTGGGCGCGAGCTCGCCCACGACGATGTGCAGCGCGGTGATGATCGTGAAGGCGATGGCGAAGGCGATGGTGTGCCGCGCCTTTTCGCCGAAGCCGGTCAGGGCGGGCTCCAGCAGGTGCGCGAACGCCGGCTCGCCGATGTAGCCCAGCCCGAGCGAGGCCAGGGTGATGCCGAGCTGCGTGGCCGAAAGATAGGCGTCGAGGTGGCGAACGGCCTGTTGCGCCTTGCGCGCGCCGAAGCGCCCCTTGGCCGCCAGCTCGTCGATGCGGGTCGCGCGCACCTTGACGATGGCGAACTCCGCGGCGACGAAAAAGCCGTTCAGCAGCACGAGAAACAGCGCGAACAGGACCAGGCCTGCGGATCGTAAAGAGTCGGCGTCCATAAGGAACCAGTCGTTATTGTACCCGCTCGGGCGCCACTCCGCTAGGGCGGCGGGGCGCGGCTTGCTTGACAGTGCCCCGGGCCGGTGCTACAATAAAACCCGCCCCGTTCCGCGGGGCAGGACACCCACAGGACGTGCGCGTGACGGAGTTCGGCATCAGCCCGGAAGATTTGCGGCGCCTGGCGCGCCTGGTGGAAGAGAACGGCCTGAGCGAGCTTCGTTATGAAGAGGGGGACCTGCGGGTCACGCTCCGTACGGCCGCGCACCGCCCCGCCGCCCCGAGCCAGCCGGTGTCGTTCCTCGCGCCCGGAGAGAACGGCGCGGAGGAGCCTCACGAATTCTTCGTCCCCCCCCCGGCCGTTGAGCGGCGCGCCGCGCCGCGATCCGCCGCGAACCAGGTCCGTGTCGAGGCGCCCGTGATGGGCGTTTTCTACCGCTCTCCCGCCCCCGGCGAGGCTCCCTATGTCGAAGTGGGGGATTTCGTCGAGGCGGGGCAGCCGGTGGGTCTGATCGAGGCGATGAAGGTGTTCTCCGAAGTGCTGGCCGAGGTGAGCGGACTGGTCGCGGAGACGCCGGCGCGCAACGGCGCGCTGGTGCAGCCCGGAGACGTCCTGCTGGTCCTGGAAGAGAGCGAGCCGTGAGACAGATCAAGATCGGCATCCTGGGCCTGGGCGTGGTCGGCTCGGGGACGGTGCGCATCCTCCAGGAGAACGCGGACGAGATCGCGCAGCGCGTGGGGGCCCGACTCGTCATCAAAAAGATCGCCGTCCGCGATCTCGGGAAGCCCCGCGCCGTGACCGTGGACCGCGCGCTGCTCACCGACAACCCCCTGGCCGTGATCGACGACCCCGAGATCGACATCCTGGCCGAACTGATCGGCGGCGTCGAGCCTGCGCACGAGTACGTGCTGCGCGCCATCCACGGCGGCAAAAACATCGTCACGGCCAACAAAGAGATGATGGCCAAAGCCGGCCACGACCTGATGGAAGCCGCGGGCGAGCGGCGGCGCGACTTCTTCTTCGAGGGCAGCGTCGCCGGCGGCATCCCGATCATCGCCCCCCTCAAAGAGGCGCTCGCGGGCAACCGGGTCCGGGAAGTCATGGGCATCGTCAACGGCACGACCAACTACATCCTGACCAAGATGAGCGCCGAGGGTGCCGCTTTCGAGGACGTCCTCCGGGAGGCGCAGGAGCACGGCTACGCGGAGGCGGACCCGACGTCGGACGTGGACGGGTGGGACGCGCAGTATAAGATCGCCATCCTTTCTTCCATCGCCTTCAACTCACAGGTGAAGGTGGAAGACGTGGCGACGCAGGGCATCCGCCACATCCAGGCGCGCGACATCGAGGTCGCCCGCGAACTGGGCTACCGCATCAAACTCCTGGCGGTCGGCCAGCAGGAGGACGACGGCCGGGCCATGCAGGTGCGCGTGCATCCGGCCCTGCTCCCGCTGTCCCACCCGCTGGCGAGCGTGGACGACGTGTTCAACGCGGTCCTGGTGCGCGGCGACGCCGTGGGCGAGGTGATGTTCTACGGGCGCGGCGCGGGCAGCCTGCCGACCGGCAGCGCCGTTGTGGGCGATCTGGTGGCGACCTCGCGCAACATCCTTTCCGACGCGACGGGGCGCATCGGCTGCACGTGCTTCGAGGCCAAGCGGATGCTGCCGCCCGAGGCAGTCGAGACGAAGTTCTACACGCGGATGCACACGGCCGACCGGCCCAAAGTGCTCGCCTCGATCGCCAACGTCTTCGGCGACTTCGACGTCTCCATCGAGTCGGTCGTCCAGAAAGCCGTGACCGATGACGACGCCGAGATCGTGTGGGTGACGCACAAGGTGCCGCAATCGAGCCTGCGGGGCGCTCTGGACGTGATCGGGCGCCTTCCCGTGGTCCGCTCGGTCAACAACTGGATCCGGGTGGAAGAGTGAAGCCGCCCGGATGAGGGCCTAATGCGCCAGGGAATCATCGAGAACTACCGCGAGTTTTTGCCCGTCGATCCGGCCACGCCGGTCGTATCGCTCTGCGAGGGGCAGACGCCGCTGATCGAGGCGCCGCGCCTGGCGGCCTGGATCGGCGCGCCGCTGCTGCGCGTCTTTTTGAAGTTCGAGGGCATGAACCCGACGGGCTCGTTCAAAGACCGCGGCATGACGCTGGCGATCAGCAAAGCCGTCGAGAAGGGCGCGCGCGTCGTGATGTGCGCCTCGACCGGCAACACGTCCGCCGCCGCCGCCGCGTATTCCGCCCGGGCCGGGTTGACGTGCGTCGTGCTGCTGCCCAAGGGTGAAGTCGCGCTGGGCAAACTGTCCCAGGCGCTGATCCACGGCGCGCGCGTGTTCGCCATCGACGGCAACTTCGACGACGCGCTCCGTCTGGTGCGCGAGATCACCAACGAGCACCCCATCGAGCTCGTCAACTCCGTCAACCCGCACCGCATCGAGGGCCAGAAGACGGCGGCCTTCGAGGTCGTTGACGCGCTGGGCGACGCGCCGGACTACCACGCGATCCCCGTGGGAAACGCCGGCAACATCACGGCCTACTGGAAGGGCTACCGGGAGTACCGGCAGGCGGGCCGCGCCGCGCGCGCGCCGCGGATGCTCGGCTTCCAGGCGGCGGGGGCCGCGCCCCTGGTGGACGGCGAGCCGGTGGCCGCGCCGCAGACCATCGCCACGGCCATCCGCATCGGGAACCCCGCTTCCTGGGCCGCCGCACTCGCGGCGCGCGACGAGTCCGGCGGCCTGATCGAGAAGGTGACGGACGCGCAGATCCTGGAGGCGTACGCGGCGCTCGCCGCGACCGAGGGCGTCTTCGCCGAGCCCGCGTCGGTCGCGCCCGTGGCCGGGCTGAAGCTGCTGGCGGGGCGTGGCTACTTCGGCGACCGCGCGGCCACCGTCGCCGTCACGCTGACCGGACACGGCCTGAAGGACCCGGACCGCGCCATCAACGCCGCCGCGGCCGGGGTGGTCTCCGTTCCCGCCTCCCGCGACGCCATCCTGAGCGCGCTCGCGGAAACGACCCCGGAGCGCGCCGTTACGATGGTCTGACGGATGGGGTATCATCGCTCTATATCCCAATCCGGTAGAACGGCAATCATCCCCGATGGAAGACGTTTCCGTGGACGCGGCGGCGGCGGCGGCGCAGTCGCCGCCGCCGGCCTCGACCGCGCCGCGCGTCGTCGCGTTGGACGCGGAACTCGAAGCCAGGCTTGCCGCCCTGAACGAGGAGCGTCTTCGGCAGGAAAAGTGGCGGGCGCGGGTGTGGCGCGAGCGGCGCGCGCTGCTGATCCTTCTGGGACTGGTTCTGCTCCTGCTGCCGAACTTCCGCATGGCCCGCGTCGTCGGCCGCTCCATGGAAGAAGAGCTCGAAAACGGTGACACGCTCCTGGTCTGGAAGTCGTGGCGCCGTTTCTCGCCGCTCACGCCCGGCGACATCATCGTGTTCCGCTCCAGGGGCGGGGGCGGGGAGCTGGTGAAGCGCGTCGTGTTCGTGCAGAACCGCCAGGGGACGCTGCGCTGGCCCCGCAGTATCCGGATCTCCGGCGCCGTCATCCCGACCGAAATGCTTTTCTCCCGCCGTTACCTGGAAGCGTCCTCGTCGCCCGCGTGGATACGGCAGGGCCTCGTCGTACACGTGCTCGGGGACAACCTGGAGCACTCCAACGATTCGCGCGACTTCGGCCCGATCCGCCCGGAGTCGATCGTCGGCAAGGTCGTCCAGTTCCGCCCATGACACAAGACGGCACCATCCTTTCCACCGCCATCCCCGGGGTCAAGCGCCACGCGACCGGCAAAGTCCGCGACGTGTACGACCTGGGCGATGCGCTCCTGCTCGTCGCCACGGACCGCATCTCCGCCTTCGACGTGGTGATGCACCAGGGCATCCCCGACAAGGGGAGGGTCCTGACGCAGCTTTCCGCCTACTGGTTCGGGCAGACGCGCGGCGTCATCGCCAACCACTTGATCACCGCCGACGACGGGGCGATCGCGGCGCGCCTGGCCGAAGCGGGGGCCGCGGTGACCGACGACCTGCGCCGGACGCTGGCCGGGCGCTCCCTGTTGTGCTCCAAAGCCACGCCGCTGCCGATCGAGGCCGTGGTGCGCGGCTACCTTTCCGGCTCGGCCTGGAAGGAGTACGCCGCGCGGGCAAAGGACGGAAACCCCGTCGACCTGTGGGGCGTACAGGTGCCACCGGGCCTGCGCGAATCGGACGAACTGCCCGAGCCGGTCTTCACGCCGAGCACGAAGGCGACCGCGGGCCACGACCTGCCCATGCCGAGGGCCGAGATCGCGCAGTACATCGGTGACTTCGCGGCGCCGGTCGAGGAAGCCGCGCTGAAGCTGTACAGGACTGCTGCCGAACACGCCGCGGGGCGCGGCCTCCTTATCGCCGACACCAAGTTCGAGTTCGGGACCGTGCCGGGCAAGGAGCCGGGCGCCTTCGACCTGCTCCTGATCGACGAAGCGCTGACGCCGGATTCGTCGCGCTTCTGGGACGCCGCGACCTACGCGCCGGGCGGCCCGCAGCCGTCGTTCGACAAGCAGTTCGTGCGCGACTATCTGGAGGGAGTGCCGGGCTGGGACAAGCAGCCGCCCGCCCCGGACCTGCCGACCGAGATCATCGAGGGCACGGCCCGGCGCTACCGCGACGCCTACCGGCGGATCACCGGGCACGAGCTACCGCCGAACAAGGGGGCGTGATGAAGTACATCCTGCTCGTGCCCGACGGGGCCGCCGACGACCCGCTGCCCGAACTCGACGGCAAGACGCCGCTGCAGGCGGCGCGCACGCCGAACCTGGACGCGCTCGCCCGGGGCGGCCGGGTGGGGAGCGTGCTCACGGTGCCCGAGGGCATGTACCCGGGCTCCGACGTGGCGAACATGAGCCTGCTGGGGTACGAGCCGGCCCGGTACTACACGGGGCGCGGACCGCTGGAGGCCGCCGCGCTCGAAGTGCCGCTGGACGAGCGTGACGTCGCGTTCCGCTGCTCGCTGGTCGCCTCCGACGGCGACACGCTGCTCGACTACTCGTCGGGCCACATCTCGACCGACGAGGCGCGCACCCTGATGGCGGTCGTGCAGGAGAAGCTGGGCTCGCGGCGGTTCACGTTCTTCCCCGGCGTCTCGTACCGCCACATCCTGCGCTGGACCGACGGGAAGCTCGACCTCAAGACCACGCCCCCGCACGACATCCAGGGGCAGCCGATCGCGCCCCATCTGCCCGTCGGGGACGGCGAGGACGCGCTGCGCGGCCTGATCTTCGACTCGCTGGAGCTGCTGAGCGATCACCCGGTCAACCGGCGGCGGCGGGACGAGGGCAAGCCGCCCGGCAACATGCTCTGGCCGTGGGGCCAGGGACTGGCGACGACCCTGCCGGACTTCTTCGGCACACGGGGCAAGAAGGGCGCGATGATCACCGCCGTGGACCTGCTCCGCGGCCTCGCCCGCTGCGCCCACCTGAGGGTCGTGGACGTGCCCGGCGCGACCGGCTACATCGACACGAACTACCGGGGCAAGGCGCAGTACGGGCTGCACGCCCTGGACGCCGGGGCGGACTTCCTGTATCTGCACGTCGAATCCCCGGACGAGAGCGGCCACGAGGGAAACCTGGACCACAAGCTGCAAAGCCTGGAAGACATCGACCGCGACGTGGTCGGCCCGCTTTTGGACGGGTTCAAGCAGCGCAAGCAGCCGTTCCGCCTGCTGGTCGTGCCCGACCACGCGACGCCCATCGCGCTCCGCACGCACCGCCCCGGCCCCGTGCCCTTCCTGCTTTTCGATTCCCGGCAGGAGGAGAACAGCAGTCTGCCCTTCGACGAGCGCGCCCTGGAAGACACGCGCCTGCGCGTCGAGGAAGGGCACAAGCTCATCGACCTGCTTCTGAAAGGTTAGGAAGGGACCACCTGCATGCGAGTTCTCGTGACGGGCGCGAGCGGACGGGTCGGGTCGGTGACGGCGCGGGAGTTCCTGGAGCACGGTTACCAGGTGCGGGTTCTGGACAAGGCGCCGCCGCCCGAGGACCTGCGCGGCCGGGTCGAGACCGTGTATGCCGACCTGACGGACCGTTTGGCTCTGATGCGGGCCGCGGAGGGCTGCGACTGCATCGCGCACCTGGCGGCCATCCCGAATCCGGGGCGCGGCTCCGACGACATCATCACGGAAACCAACGTGGTCGGGACGCAGTTTTTGCTGGCGGCGGCCGAAGCGCACGGCATCCGGCGCGTCGCGCTCGCTTCGACCTGCTGCACGTTCGGGATCTTCTTCGCCAAACACCCCTTCGACCCTGAGTACCTGCCGATGGACGAGGACCACCCGACCAAGGTGCAGGACCTCTACGCCCTGTCGAAACTGGCGAACGAGGAGACGGCGGCCATGTACACGCGCCGGACCGGCATGGTGACCGTCTGCCTGCGTCTGACGACGGTGATGGATTTCGGTGGCGAGCAGACGAATTGGCATAAACGGTCGCTCCAGCGCGGCAACGACTGGCGGGCGGGGGATATGTGGACCTACATCGAGGTGCGCGACGCGGCACGCGCCTTTCGGCTCGCAGTGGAGAATCCGGCCGAAGGGAGCCACGTGGTCATCATCGCCGCGCGGGACTCCTTCACTGGCCAGGACATCCGTGACCTCGTACGCAAGCACTACCCGGGCCTTGCGTCGTTCACGGACCGCATCGGGCCCCGTGACAGCCTGTACGTGACGACGCGCGCGGAGCGGGTGATGGGCTTCGTCGCCGAACACCGTTGGCGCGACGTGCCGGAGTTGGCCGATGCGGCCCGCGAGTACGAGAGCGCCAACGCGTAAAGATCGACACGATGCCATGCGACGACGCATTTTCCTGGGCGCCCTCGGGAGCCTCATGACCGGCGGCGGCGGGGCAGCCGCGCAGGCAGCCGGCGTTACGATGATGACGCGCGTGGCCTACAACGGCTGGCCGGAGGCTTACCGGCTCGCGAACGGCACGGTGGAGGTCATCGTCGTTCCCTCCGTTGGGCGCGTCATGCGCTACGGTTTCGTGGGCGGGCCCAACGTGCTCTGGGAGAATAGCTTCCTTCTCGGCAAAACTGCGGTGCCGGCGCGGGCGGGCGGCGACTGGCAGAACTTCGGCGGCGACAAGATCTGGCCGTGGCCGCAGGGTGAATGGGGGCAGCGCACGGGCCGCGATTGGCCGCCCCCGACGGCCGCAGACCACGCTCCCCATCAGGCCGCCGTCGTCGGGCCGGGAGTGTTGCGCCTCACCTCGCCCATCATGGCGGGCTACGGGGTGCGGATCGTGCGCGACGTCGAACTCGCTCCCTCCGGCACCCGGGTGCGTATCCGTAGCCGCCTCGCCAAAGTCAGGGACGGCGCGGCGTTCCCCGTTGCCGCCTGGAGCGTGACGCAGATGCCGGTGCCCGACCTGCTGTTCGCCCGCCCGATGGCCGGGACGACGCTGGAGAACGGCGTCAAACCCGTGGCCGGCGACGATGCCCCGTGGAAGTCGGTCCGGCGGGAGAGTGGGGTTCTGGTCCTGGAGCGGCCCACGGCCAGGAACAGCAAGCTCTTCTTCGACGCCGACCTGCTCGCCTGGGCGGAAGGGGACACGCTGTTCACGCAGCGCCCGGCCGCCCCGGTCCCGCCCGTTTCCGACTACGAGCCGGGCGACCGGGCCCAGATCTTCTCGCTCGCCGACGACCCCAACACACCGGACGCCGCCTATGTCGAGCTGGAGATGACCTCGTCGAAACGAATCCTGGCAAAAGGCGAATCCGCGACGCTCGACGTGATCTGGGAACTGCGCCGCCTTCCAAACGGTCAGCGCACTCCGGCCGCCATCGCGGCGCTCCTGACAGGGCTATGACTCGACGTCTGTTTCTTGCCCTTTGCGGGGCGATGCTTCCGGCGCTTGGTTGCGACACCACGAAAAGGACACACTATCGTCTGACTGAACTGGCCGACCTCGACGATTCTCTTGGCCGGTTGGCCATCAACGACTCGGGCCATGTGCTCCAGGGCTGTCGTGACGGACGGGCTCGCTTCTACGCCGATGGAAAGACGGCGGTACTCCAGGTACCGGGCAAACAACTCCATGTCGCAGACCTGAACAACAAGGGTGAAGTGGCCGGTCACTTCGG
>CADCTO010000147.1 GCA_902805585.1 uncultured Armatimonadota bacterium
GCCGTGTTCGACGCGCGAGACGGCCGGGCGGCCGTAAGCGTGTGAGAGCCGGGACGGCAGCCCGCCGCTGCGGAACGGATGTAACTTGACGATGATGAACGCTAAGTATTCGTGCATAAGTTTTGCGGTACAGTGTCGGCATGAAGAAGTTCGTCCCGCCGCTGACCGAGCCCGATAGAGCCGCACTGGAGCGTACCTGGCGCCGGGGCGCCAGTCACCGGGAGCGCCAGCGGGCGCAGGCCGTCCTGCTCAGCGACCGCGGCTACACGCTGGAGCAGCTGGCCGACATCCTTTGCGCCGACCGGGACGCGGTCAGCCGCTGGCTGGACGCCTGGCGGGAGCGCGGGCACGAAGGGCTGGCGGAGGCGCCCCGCTCCGGCCGCCCGCCCAAGATCGACGCCGCCGTGGAAGGGGCCTTGCGCCAGATCCTGGAGCAGCCCGGCCCCAACCTGAAGGCGGCGATCGCGGCCGAGCTGGAAAAAAGGGGCTCTCCATAAGCTGGGACACGGTCCGGCGGGCGCTGAGGCGCTGGGGCTATTCCTACCGCCGGGCGCGGCGGGTCCCGCCTAAAGCGCCGCCGGCCCGGGAGCGCGCGCGGGTGGAGCGCGCGCTGGCGCGGTTCCAGAAGCTGGAAGAGGCGGGCCGCTGCCAGGTGCTCTTCGGCGACGAGAGCGGCTTCTGCCTTCAGCCCTGTCTGCCCTATCTGTGGCAGAAGAAGGGACAGACCGTGGGCCTGCCCGCGCAGGCGCACCGGCAACGGTTGAGCGTGCTGGGCCTGCTCCGGAGCAGCGACGGCAAGCTCTGGCACTTCCCCACGCGCGAGCGCCTGACCGCTCAGCACGTGGTCGATAGTGTCGAATCGCTGCTGCCGGCGCTGGAGAAGCCGGCCGTGCTGGTCCTGGACAACGCGGGCGTACATCGGGCCAGAGCCGTGCAGGAGAAGCGCGGCGAGTGGAGACGGAGGGGGCTGCGCCTGCTGTTCCTGCCGCCGTACTGCCCGCACCTGAACGTCATCGAAGTGCTGTGGCGGCAGGTCAAGTACCGCTGGCTGCCCGTCGGGGCCTACCAGGGCTTCGCGACGCTCTGCGAAAGCGTTACGGGCATTCTCGATCAGGTGGGAACGAAGTACCGTATCACTTTTGCCTGAGTACTTAGGTCCCACGGGCGCGAGGGCGGGCAATGGTGCGGACTTGCTCCGGCGGCCCTCACCCCCGCCCGCAACCCCCGCGCCGCAAGCGGCGGGGCACCTGGTCCCCTAGAGGGGAAGGGGGTGAGGGCCGCCGAGGCTACGCCTTGCTGTACGTTACGAGGATGCTGACACGCCGGTTCGAGAAGTGCGTCGGCTGCCCCGGCTTACGCAGCTTCTTTTCGGCGTAGCCGCGCACCTCGACCACCTGCCTGCGGTCCAGTCCCGACGCTTCCATGACGCGCCGGGCCGCGTTCGCCCGGTCGGCGGACAGTTCCCAGTTCGTGTAGTCGGTGCGGCCGCGGTACGGTCGCACGTCCGTGTGGCCTTCGACAACGACCGCGTTGGGCAGCGCGCCGAGCTCCCGCGCGACCAGCGCCAGGAGTCGGACGGCGCGCGGCTCGATCTGGGCGCTCCCGGTGCGGAAGAACACCGAGTCCTTCCCCTCCAGCAGTTCGATCTTGAGCCCGTTTTCCGTCACCGTGATCTCGACATACTTCTTCAGGTAGCGGAAGTCCGGGTTGGCGTTGATCGCTTTCTGGATCGATTCGCGCGTCTCCTCGAACTTTTTCCGCGAGGCCTCGCTGATGAACGCCTGGGCGTCCGGCTTTTTTTGTACCTGCTGGCCTTTCCCGAAGGGGTTCTTACCGCCGCGGTACAGCTTCACGAAACCCGCGGGGTCCTTGCTGTACTCGCGCATGAACCGGCTGGGGTCGTTGAAGTAGTCCTGGATCATGGCCTTGTTGGGCTGGTCCAGCCCCAGGATCCACATCACCATGAAGAACGCCATCATGGCCGTGACGAAGTCGGCGTACGCCACCTTCCACGAGCCCCCGTGGTGCCCGCCGTGCCCGCTCTTCTTGCGGACGATTTTGATGATCCGTTGGTCGGCCATTCGATGAGGTATGAGGCGCGACGGATGAGGGACGAGGTAACGAAGACGAGACTCGACCGGGCGGCTCTTCCTTCCACCTCATCCCTCGCCCCTCATCCCTTCCTCCTTACTTCCTGCTCGTCAGGGCTTCCAGTTCCACGAAAGTGGGGCGGGACCCGGGTTCGATGCTGCGGCGCGCGAACTCGACGCAGGTCATCGGGGAGTCGCCGCGGGCGAAGGCCAGGAGGGCGGTCTTCATGCAGTTCAGGTACTGGCCTTCGGAGTGGATCTGGTTCTCGACGGCCTTCGCGAGCGGCCCGAAGATGCCGTAGGCCAGCAGGAT
>CADCTO010000148.1 GCA_902805585.1 uncultured Armatimonadota bacterium
TATTGCACGCTCGCCTGTGGTTGCCGCTGTACGGTTTGAAGGGTATAGAGAAGAACATGAGTAACGAGACGCGGAAAGAGTTTTGCGGGCGCACGCGGCGCGAGTTCCTGTGGCAGGCCGGGGCCGGCTTCACGGCCGCCGCCCTGTCCGGCATGCTCGGCGACGACTTCCTCGGCAAGCAGGCCTACGCCGCCGACGGCGTCAGCAAGTTCGTCAACCCGCTCGCGCCCAAGAAGCCGCACTTCCCGGCCAAGGCCAAGAGCGTCATCTTCCTGTACATGTACGGCGGGCCCAGCCAGATCGACACCTTCGACTACAAGCCCACGATGTACGGGATGGACAACAAGACCATCGCCATCAAGACGTTCGGCCGGGGCGGGCACAAGAACCAGGGCCGCATCGTGGAGCCGCGCTGGAAGTTCAAGCAGTACGGCCAGTGCGGCAAGTGGGTGAGCGACCTGTTCCCCAACGTCGGCGAGTGCGTGGACGACATCGCCTTCATCCACTCCATGACCGCCGACTCGCCGATCCACGGCTCGGCCATGCTCCAGATGAACACCGGCAAGATCCTGTCGGGCAGCCCGTGCCTGGGTTCCTGGGCCAACTACGGGCTGGGCACGGTCAACGAGAACCTGCCCGGCTTCGTCGTGATGCTGGACCCGCGCGGCGGGCCCATCAGTGGTGCCAAGAACTGGTCGAGCGGGTACATGCCGGCCTCCTACCAGGCCACCGTGGTGAACGCCTCCAGCACGCCGATCCTTGACTTGAAGCGCCCGGAGGGGCTGAGCGAGAAGGCGCAGCGCCGGATGCTGGACACCCTGCGGGACTACAACGTCGAGCACGAGGCGATGCGCGCCGACAATTCCAACCTGGCGGCGCGGGTCGCCAGTTATGAGCTGGCTTTCAAGATGCAGGCCGAGGCGCCGGAAGCCACCGACATCGCCCGCGAGCCCGAGCACATCAAGGAGTTGTACGGCCTGAACGACAAGCGCACCGAGGTCTTCGGGCGCCAGTGCCTGCTGGCGCGCCGGCTGGTCGAGCGCGGCGTCCGCTTCATCCAGATCTACTCCGGCGGCGCGCACGTCGATTCGACCTGGGACGCGCACAACGACCTGATGGTCAACCACACCCTGCACGCGGGCGAGACCGACAAGCCTATCGCGGGCCTGCTCAAGGACCTCAAGCAGCGGGGCCTGCTCGACTCGACGCTGATCGTCTGGGGCGGCGAGTTCGGGCGCCAGCCGACCGCGGAGTACGCCAAGGGCACGGGCCGCGACCACAACGCCTACGGCTTCACGATGTGGATGGCCGGCGGCGGCGTCAAGGGCGGCGTCAGCGTCGGGCAGACCGACGAACTCGGCAGCGCGGCGGTGGCCGACCCGTTCCACGTCAAGAACCTCCACGCGACCATCCTGAACCAGATGGGCGTCGACCCCAACCGGCTGACGTACTTCTACGGCGGCCTCGATCAGAAGCTCGTCGGGGTCGAAGGCGCACAGCCCATCAAGCAGATCATCTGACCTGGAAGGACACTTCGCCCGCCGCAGCAGGCGGCGGGCGGCGTTCGTTCGGCCGGCCGCCCTCCTCTCTACGCCGGCCGGCCCATGCACGTTTGCGATTTTGTCACGGATGACCGGGTGGTGTGGGTCATCTCGCTGCGGGCCCGGACGCGGAAGCCGACGGCCCGAACCCGGCGTCGCCGCCGATCCTATCGCACCGGTGAGGTTTCCATGCTGCGATTTCTCCTTCTGCTGACGCTTGCCGTCTCCCCGCTGTTCGGGCCTGCTCGGGCCGCGGTCGCCGCCGACGCGGTCCGGCACCGCGTTCTGGCCAACGACAAGGGGCGGATCGCGATCGTGAGCGCTGAGGGCAAGGTGGAGTGGGAAGTGCCCACGCGGGGCACGGCGCACGACATCGCCCTGCTGCCGAACGGCAACCTCCTCTTCCCGATCGGCGCCAGGACGATCGTGGAAATGACCCCGGACAAGAAGGAAGTTTGGCGGTACGAATCGAAGCCCAAGGAAGGGTACACGGGCGGGGTCGAGGTCCACGCGTTCCAGCGCCTTTCCGATGGCCGGACCATGATCGCCGAAAGCGGCAACCGGCGCATCATCGAGGTGGACCGGGACGGCAAGATCGTGCGCGAGGTGCCGCTGACGGTGAACAAGCCGGACGCCCACCGGGACACGCGGCTGGCGCGCAAGCTGGACAACGGGAACTACCTCGTCTGCCACGAGGGCGACGGCACGGTGCGCGAGTACGACGGGGCCGGCAAGGTCGTCTGGTCCTACGCGCTCGACCTGAACGGGCAGCCGCGCACGCCGGGCCACGACGGGCACGGGACCGAGGTCTTCGGCGCGATCCGCCTGACCAACGGCAACACGATGATCGCGGGGGGCAACAACAACCGCATCCTCGAAGTGACGCCCGCCGGCAAGGTGGTCTGGAGCATCGAGCGCGACGAACTGCCCGGCATCCGCCTGTTCTGGGTGACGACGCTGCAGATGCTCCCGAACGGCAACCTGATCGTCGGGAACACGCACGCCGGGCCGGACAACCCGCAGCTTTTCGAGGTCACCCGCGACAAGAAGGTCGTCTGGACGTTCAAGAACTGGGACACGTTCGGGAACGACGTGGCCGCCGCCCAGGTGCTGGACGTCAAAGGCAGGGTGATCCGTTGATCGCAGCGAATCAGTGCTCAGGGAGGACACGGGATTGAAGGCGATGGCGATGACGATGGCGCTAGCGGCGATGGGGGCTTTCATGGTACTACCGGGAGACGCGGAAGCGGCGGGGGCGGGCGTGGAGAAGGCGCCGTTCGGCAAGCTTGCCGACGGCACGTCCGTCGATATCTACACGCTGACGAATGCGAAGGGCATGAAGGCCCGGATCATGACGTACGGCGCGACGCTGACCGAGCTGCACGTCCCCGACAAGAACGGCAAGCTCGGCGACGTGGTGCTGGGCTTCGAGACGCTGGAGCCGTACGTCAAGGGGCACCCGTTCTTCGGCTCGACCGTCGGGCGCTACGCGAACCGGATCGCCCGGGGCGAGTTCACCCTCGACGGCAAGAAGTACACGCTCGCGACCAACAACGGGCCGAACCACCTGCACGGCGGGCTCCGTGGCTTCGACAAGCAGGTCTGGAACGCGTCCCCGAAAAAGAGCGGCGACGGCCAGGCGGTCCAGTTCACGCTCACCAGCCCCGACGGCGAGGAGGGCTACCCCGGCACGCTGAAGGCAACGGTTCTCTACACGCTGACGGATGCGAACGCGCTGCGCATCGAATACACCGCGACCACCGACAAGGCGACCCCGGTGAACCTCACGAACCACTCGTACTTCAACCTCGCGGGCGCGGGCGACGTGCTGGCCCACGTGGTCACCCTGGCGGCGAGCCGCTACACGCCCGTGGACGACACCCTGATCCCGACGGGGCAGGTCGCGACCGTGCGAGGCACGCCGTTTAATTTCGTGGCGCCGCGGCCCATCGGCGAGCGGATCCAGATCGTCGGCGGCGACCCCAAGGGCTACGATCATAACTTCGTCACCGACGCCGAGGGACGCTTCGCCCTGGCGGCGACTGTCTACGAGCCGACGACGGGGCGCGTGCTCCAGATGTACACCGACGAGCCCGCTTTCCAGTTCTACACCGGCAACTTCCTGGACGGCACCCTCACGGGCAAAGGCGGCGCCGTGTACAAGCAGCACAACGCGTTCTGCCTGGAGGCGCAGCACTACCCGGACTCGCCCAACAAGCCGAGCTTCCCGTCCACCATCCTGCGCCCGGGCCAGACCTACCGCCAGCGCACCGAATACGCCTTCTCGACCCGCTGACAACGACATGAAAACAGCAACGTCACGCAGGGATCTATTGGCGGCAGCGCTTCTGCTCGTGGGAGCGGCCGCCACCGGCGCCGGGGCCGCGGCCCCGGCACAGAACCAACGGAGCGGGAAGAGCATCATGGTTTATGTAGGTACCTACGCCAGCGCCAAGGACCCGGGGATCTACGCCTTCCGGATGGACCCGGCCACCGGGGCGCTCACGGCGGCCGGCAGCGTCTCCGGCGTCGCCAACCCCTCGTTCCTCGCCGTCCACCCGGACCGGCGCCACCTGTACGCCGCGTGCGAGGCGGGGGCCGGGGCCGTCGCCGCCTTCTCCATCGACCCGGAGACGGGGCTGCCCGCCCTGCTGAACCAGGAGCCCTCGACGGGGAACGGGCCCTGCCATGTCAGCGTGGACCCGGCGGGCAAGAACGTCCTGGTCGCCCACTACGGGAACGGGAGTGTGGCCGTGCTTCCGATCCGCGCCGACGGCCGCGTGGCGCCCGCCACCGCCACCGTCCAGCACGCGGGCTCCGGCGCGAACAAGCAGCGGCAGGAAGGCCCGCACGCCCACTCGATCAACGTCGATACGGCCGGCCGCTTCGCGGTCGCCGCGGACCTGGGGCTCGATAAGCTCCTGGTCTACCGGTTCGACGCGTCCAAAGGCACGCTCGCGCCGAACGACCCGCCCGCCGCGTCCACGGCGCCGGGGGCCGGGCCGCGCCACTTCGCGTTCCACCCGAGCGGGCGCTTCGCCTACGCCATCCATGAGATGAACTCGACCCTTTCGGCGTATGCGTACGACGCGCAGCGGGGGGTCTTGACGGAACTGAACACGCTCACGACGCTTCCGGCCGGGTTCAGCGGGAACAACTCGACGGCCGAGGTGCTCGTCCACCCGTCCGGGAAGTTCGTGTACGGATCGAACCGCGGCCACGACAGCATCGCCATCTTCGCCGTCGACCCGGGGACCGGGCGCCTCCAGTCGGTGGGCCATCAGCCGACGCAGGGCAAGACGCCCCGCAACTTCGGCGTCGACCCGACGGGGAACTTCCTGATCGCGGCGAACCAGGACACGAACAACCTGGTCGTCTTCCGCATCGACACCGGAACGGGACGCCTGACGCCGACCGGGCACACGGCGGAGGTCCCGAAACCCGTCTGCGTCCGGTTCCTGCCGCCCGCGGCGCCGTGATGGCCGAACGCCGGGCCGGACACGACCGCCGACACCCATGACTTCGCGCCGCCGCCTTCTCGTGCCGCTCGCCCTCTCGCTGGGGCTGTCCGGCACGTTGGCGGCGGCGGCGTTCTTCCAACGGTCCCGTCCGGGTCCCGCCCCGCCCGTCGCCCCCTCGGTCGAGGCGTGGGGTGGGGCGTCCCGCGCACCGTTCCGTTACCTCGCCACGGACCTCGGAGCGCTCCCGGGTTCGCCCGCGACCCTGCCCCGCGACATCAACAACGCCGGGCAGGTGGTCGGCGACGCGGAACGGGTGCGGCCGCCGTTCGCGGCGCGCTTCCGGAGTCTCGTCCGCCCGCTCGGCATCGACCTCGACCCGCCGCCCCGCACCACCGCGTTTCTGTGGGAACGCGGCCGGATGCGCCGCCTCGCCGGGCTGACCACGAACACCGAGTCCCACGCGTTCGCGATCAACGACCGGGGTGAAGTCGCCGGGGCGTCCGAAACGTTCGTCGATATGGACGGGGCGCTCGTCCCCGCGATGCGCGCCTGCCTGTGGCGGGGTGGCGGCCGCGGCAAGCCGCGCGAACTGGGGACGCTCGGCGGCCCCTGGAGCATGGCCTACGCCCTCAACGACCGCGGGCAGGTGGTCGGCGTGTCGCACACCGCGGGGGACGCCGAAACGTACCCGTTCCTGTGGCAGGACGGTACGCTGCGCCGGCTCGGCGACGAACCCGGCTACGCCAAGGCGATCAACGACCGGGGCGAGGTGGCCGGCGACGCGCCCGGTCACCTGTTTCTGTGGTCGGGCGGTGCCCGGCGGAAGCTGCCCGGACTGGGCGGCGAGAACAACCGGGTCGGGGCCATGAACGACCGCGGCCAGATCGTCGGCGCGGCGACCTTCGTGCCCGGGGGCGATCCGGTCGCGGACCTTTCGGCCCTGACCGCGTTCGTGTGGGACGGGCGCCGGGCGCGCCATCTCCCGGCCTCGGGGTCGGCTATGGAGGCCCGCGACGTGAACAACCACGGCGACGTCGTCGGCAGCGCCACGGACAGGGGCGGCCGGTGGCGCGCGGTCCTGTACCGCAGTGGCGTGCTGTACGACCTCCAGGGCCTCCTTCCCCCGAAGGGCGACGACGGCTGGCTCCTCGAAGACGCGTTCGCCGTGAACGACCGCGGCCAGGTCGTGGGCGTCGGGCGCTTCGGCCCGCGCCGCGAAAGGCGGGCGTTCCTGTTGACTCCGACGCGTTGAGGAGGTGCCGCCGGGACGGACCGACGGGCTGAAGACAAGGCGCGCTGCGGTTACGCGGGGTAGTAGGGAAGGGTCATCATGCACGAGACCATAGCCACGCAGACGCTGAAAACCGGGGAGTCGATGCAGATCGAGCGCGTCCTGGCTCCGGACGCGGAGCGGGCGGCGCGGATCCTTCCCTTTCTGGGGCATAAGCCGGGCGAGTACCGGGCGCACCTCGAAGCCGCGTTCGCCGACGCGTGCGACGAGCTGGAAACGCGGTTCTACGTCGGCCTGCTGGACGGGCAAATCGTCGGCAATATCATGACCGTCGAGGCGGGCGGTGTCGGGATCCTGGGCCACGTGCACACGCGCGAAGACCACCGGCGCAAAGGCGTCTGCCGGGCCATCATGGGCCGCCAGATGGAGGATTTCCGCGACCGCGGCGGCCACGCCTTGCTGCTCGGGACCGGTTACCAGAGCCCGGCCTACTGGATCTACCATTCTTTCGGCTTCCGCGACCTGCCGGGGGCGAGACCCGGCGTGATGCGCTTCCTCCGGGAGGACGAGCCGGAGTTCTTGGAGCGCTTCTTCGCGTCCGGCCCCTGCCGGGTCGCCCCGGCGGGCTGGAAGCACTGGCCCCTCGCGGCGCTGCTGGCGGCCCTCCCGGACCTGCCCTGTTTGCGGAGTTTGACGTTGGGCGCCTGGGGGGTCGCGCTGCTGGAAGGGCCGTACTGCAGCTTCTTCCATCGCTGGGGCGCCGACCCGCGGGCCGGCGCGGCCGTTCTCGAATCGCAGACAGGCGCGGTCGTGGGCGTCGCGACGCTGGTCCCGGAGGGCCGATGGCCGGACGCGCTGCTTCTGGACGTGTTCTTCCACCCGCAGGTCGACCCGGGCGACGTGGCGGGCCTGATCGGCGCCCTGCCGCCCTTGCCCGGCAAGGTCCAGTGTTTTGCCGGCCCGCAAGACGCCCGGAAGATCATGGCCCTGGAACAGGCGGGATTTCGGCGGGAGGCGATCCTGCCGGAACAGTTCCGCCAGGGCGACATCTGGTGTGACGCCTGGCTTTACAGCCGGCGCGAGGACGGCGGCGTAGCCGGCGCCGCGCGGCATGGGCGATAGACTCAGGGAGGAGAGGAGGAAACGATGACTTCACGAAAACGGCTGGTCTGCCTGGTTCTGTCGGGATTGGGTGCCCTGTCCGGCGCGTTCTGCTGGCAGGCACGGGGGCAGCAGCGGCGCGCCGACGACGGGCCGAAGCTGGGCATCGGCGCCGACCTGGGCGGCAGGCGCCTGTTCCCGGCCAACAATCCCTGGAACCAGGACGTGTCGGGGCTGCCGGCGGACCCGCGCTCCGACGCCCTGATCGCCAGCATCGGCCGGGACAAGCCCCTGCACCCCGATTTCGGCACGACCTACAACGGCGCCCCCAACGGCATCCCTTATGTCGTGGTTCCGGGCACGCAGCCCCGCGTCCCGGTCCGCTTCGAGTACGCGGACGAGAGCGACCCGGGGCCGTACCCGGTCCCGCCGGACGCGCCGATCGAAGGCGGCCCGGCGGGGAAGGGCGACCGCCACATCCTCATCCTCGACCGGGACCGCTGGAAACTCTACGAGCTCTTCTCCGCCTACCCCGAAGGTCGCGGCTGGCGCGCGGGCAGCGGGGCGATCTTCGACCTGAACTCGAACGACCTCCGGCCCGCCGGATGGACCTCCGCAGACGCGGCGGGCCTGCCCGTCCTTCCCGGCCTGGTGCGCTATGACGAGGTGCACGGCCGCAAAGCCATCCGGCACGCGCTGCGCTTCACGGTGACGCGCTCGCGCCGCGGGTATGTGCATCCCGCCCGGCACTTCGCCAGTTCCCGCACGGACCCGGACCTGCCGCCCATGGGGATGCGCGTCCGGCTCAAGGCCGGTTACGACATCTCGGGGTTCCCGCCCCCGGCCCGCGTGATCCTGACGGCGCTGAAGCGGTACGGGATGATCGTCGCGGATAACGGGGGCGACTGGTTCGTCAGCGGGTCGCCGGACCCGCGCTGGAACGACGAGGATCTGGCGACCCTGAAGCGCGTCAAAGGGCGCGACTTCGAGGTGGTGAAGATGGGCGAGGTGGTGACGAAGTGAGCCTGCTTCGCCACCGCACTATCCGGAGCCGGGACGACCACGACGCGTGACGGAGACGAACCATGGACAGTGAGAACGGCTTTTTCGACCTTCAGGTCAACGGATACGCCGGGATCGACCTGAACCAGGACGCCCTGACGGAGAGCGACCTGCATACAGTCTGCGAGCGGTTGCATGCGGACGGCGTGGCCGCGATCCTTGCCACGATCGTGACGGAGCACGTCGACGTGATGGTGCGCCGTCTGGAAAACCTCGTGGCGCTGCGGGAGCGGGACCCGCTGGCGCGGCAGGTCATCGCGGGCATCCACATCGAGGGGCCCTTCCTGAACGAGACCGCCGGCTACCGCGGCGCGCACCCCGAGGACGCCATCCGCCCGGCGGAGACGGACGCGATGGAGCGCCTGCTCGATGCCGCCGGAGGGCTGGCGCGTCTGGTGACGCTCGCGCCCGAGCGGGACGCCGGCCTGAAGGTTACGCGGATGCTGGCCGATCGGGGCGTCACGGTCTCCGCCGGCCACTGCGACCCGGACCTTGAGCAGCTGCGGGCGGCCCTCGACGCGGGGCTCACGATGTTCACCCATCTGGGCAACGGCTGCCCGATGCAGATGCACCGGCACGACAACATCATCCAGCGGGCGCTGAGTCTTCACGACCGTCTCTGGCTCTGCTTCATCGCCGACGGGGCCCACGTCGCCTTCCCGGCTCTGGGGAACTACCTGCGGGCGGCGGGCCCGGACCGTTGCGTCGTGGTGACCGACGCGATCGCTCCCGCCAGCCTGGGGCCGGGCCGGTACACGCTGGGGCGGTGGGACCTCGTCATCGGGCCGGACCTGGTCGCCCGCGCGCCGGACGGCTCGCACCTGATCGGGGCGGTCGTGACCATGCGCCAGAGCGTCGCCAACCTGGTCGAGCGCGTCGGCCTGTCCCGCGAGGACGCCCTGCGGCTGACGGTCACGAACCCGCGCCGGGCGCTCGAACCGGCCGGCTCGTTCAGCGGCTGAGCAGCGCGGCCGACGCGGTATCCAGGTACACGGTCGTGTCCCGGTGCCGCTGCAGCACGGAGGCGGGGACCTGCGGCGTGACCGGCCCTTCCAGTGACCCCCGGACCGCCTCGGCCTTGCGGGCGTCCGGCACGCTGCAGACGATGGCATCCGCCTTCAGGATCTGCCGGATGGACATCGAGATGGCCTGCGCGGGGACGTCTTCGAGGCTCGGGAACCAGCCCTCGCCGAACTGCTGGCGGCGGCAGGCCTCGTCCAGGTTCACCACCAGGTACGGCACTTCGGTTTCGAAATTCGCGGGCGGGTCGTTGAAAGCCAGGTGCCCGTTCTCGCCGATCCCGACGAAGGCCACGTCCGTGGGGTGGGCCGCGATGACCTCGTTGAGCCGGCGGCACTCCGCCGCGACGTCGCCTTCCCCGTCGATGTAATAGAACGCGCCCAGCGGCCGCGGTAGCCGTTCGACGAACCGCTCTTTAAGGTACTTCCGGAACGACGCCGGGTGTGTGGCCGGCAGTCCGACGTACTCGTCGAGATGGAAGCCGGTCACCCTGCCCCAGTCGATCTTTTCCGCCGCCACCAGCGCTTCCAGCATCTCGAACTGCGAGGCCCCGGTCGCCACCACGATGTTCGCCGCCCCTCGGGCGGCGAGCGCCCGGCGGATCTTTTCCGCCCCGTCCTGCGCCGCGCGCCGCCCCAGTTCCTGTTTCGTCTCGCTGATCACCACCTGCATGGCTTCCTCCTCCGCGGCTACCGTCTTCGTGACTATGCGTTCAGATGCCCGGCCAGCCACGCGAAGGCGGCTTCCTGCATCTCCACGTCGAATTT
>CADCTO010000149.1 GCA_902805585.1 uncultured Armatimonadota bacterium
ACAGTGGTGTGTCTCGGTCGGGACCGCGCCCGCCGCGCCCGCCCCCTTGCATATCGTGGCGAGCGTCCCGGAGGCCCCGGAGTGGCGGTCGGTCGGGACACCCCGCAGCCGCCAGTCGGCGCCCGAACGCTCTGCGGCCTCCCGGAAAACGGCGGCGCCCGGACGCCAGGTCCACGCCGGCGACTCCCGTCGCCGTGCCGCGCGGCGTTTGGCGGTCCGCGCGCGGCGCGCCTCCCGGTGGTCACGTCCGGCGCCGGTCCGCCTTCCGGTGCTCCCGACCCCGGCGGTCGCGCGGCGGGAGCGCCCGAGCGCCGCCCCGGGCGCAGCCCCCGCCGTCGCCGCGTTCCGGCCACACGAGGGCACGTGGGTGACCATCTACCAGCGGGCGATGCAGGAAAGAATGCAGGTGGCGGCGGCCGCCGCGAGCGAGGACCGGGTGGCCGCCGCGGCGACACTTCCGATAGACGCCGCAGACGCGGCAGGAGTAGATGCAGATCGGGAGCGCACTTCACCGCGGCCCTCGGAAAATGAGGGCGCCAGGTCGCCGCGCCTTTCCGATGAAGATGCCGTCTGGAAAGTGGAAGGAACGGACGACCGGATCGTATTCGTGAAGCCGGAACCGTTCGCCGGGGCGGCCGACGGCCGTCGCCGGTTGTGGATCAAGGAAGGGGAACACACGCTCCGGCTCTTCGGGTCGACCGGATCGGGCGGCCCGACCGCCACGGAAGAGGTCACGGTCCTCCGCCTGTTCACCCTGGGCGGCGAAAGCCCGGATAGATCGAAACAGCGCTCGCTCTACGGCCTGAAGTCGTTCAGCATCGTGAACGGCCCGGCATTGAACCGGACGCAGGAGCAGGAGCCATGACGCCCAACGTCGTCATCGACCCGGACTGCCGGCGCATGATCGAACAGATGCGTGACAAACCGGCACAGCAACTGACAGGCCTCAGCGCGCGATGGGACGGGGAGACGGTCTTGATCGGCCTCCCTTCGGAGTCGGACAACGTGACCCTTCTCCCCGCGCGCGGCCATACGGTGACACCGGCGCGGACGGCCCGGCGACGCTCCCCCGTGTTCCGCACCGCCGACTGGTACGGCTATGCGATCTTGCTGCTCCTGCTTGCCTCCGGACTCCTGTCCGGAGCCTGTCTTCTCCACGCCTTTTAGGACCGGGAGAAGGATCGGGCCGGGGTCGTCCCCCCTTCCCCGGCCCGGGATTTTGGAAAGCGCCTGAACGCCACCGTGACCCACCCCCCGGCCCCCTCCCTCGGAAGGAGGGGGAGGAGACGGGGAACCGGGACCGGGGAATTGGCGGCTTTCCTCGTGTCACCCTCCCCTCCCCCTCCTTCCGAGGGAGGGGGCCGGGGGGTGGGTCAGGGCGCCGCCGGCAGCGACGCCGCGGCGGCCGGGGGCAGCCAGCCGCCCTGCGGGTAATCGAGCCCGTAGGCGTCCGCCATCCGGTTGAAGAAGGCGAACAGCGACGTGGTGAACGAGGCCTCGAAGATCTCCTCGTCCTTCCAGCCGGCCGCGCGCAGGCCCGCCACGTGCGTGTCGCGCACGTTCGCCGGCTCCAGCGTCAGCACCTTCACGTACTCCAGCAGCGCCCGTTCTTTCTCGGTCAGCTTCGTCTTCGCCAGATCGAGCGTGGCCACGCCGTCTACGTCGGTCTTGTCCTGTCCCTGCAACTGCAGGAATCGCGCGTGCGAGCCCACTCAGTAGCGGCACTTGTTGAGCGCCGACACGTAGGTCGCCACCATCTCCTTCGTGCGCCGGGGCAGGAAGCCGTCCGAGAAGTGCGCCTTGCCGGAAAGCTCCATCAGGCTCGCCATGTACGACGGCTGGAGGGTCATGGTCCGCATGATCCCGGGGATCTGCGGGGGGCCGCCCAGGATCTTGCGCGCCTCCTCGAAGCGGGGGTCGCCCGGCTCGGCCCAGTCGATGCGCGGCACGCCCGCCGCCGTGCGGGTCGCGGCCCGGATCGCGTCCGCGTCCGCGCTGCGCGCCACCATCCGGCCCCGCCGGTCGTAGACGATGGCCGTGGGCGTCTCCTTGACCTCGTACTGGCGCGCGACGGGCTCATCGCCGGTCTTGAGGTGGACGAGCGCGAAGCCGACCCGACCCGCCGCCTCGCGCACCCGCTCGGCCAGGAACGCCGCTTCCAGGGTACTCGACGGCTTCAGGAACACGAACACCGTCGGTCGCTCCGGCGTCAGGTGCTTGGTAAGAGCCACCTCGGCGCCGGTGGAGACGACCGGCGGTTTCGCTTCGGCGCTCCGGGCGGAGCGCGCCGGGACGGCGGCGAGCAACACGCTCAGGCCGAACAGTGCGACGACGGACCTGGACGCGGGGAGTGCTCCTCGGCGCCCGCCGTGGGTTTTGTGCATGCGGAACCTCGCTTGAAATACGGGGCGGTGCGCTCCCGTGCCCCTTATGGTACACCATCCTATACCGTCCCGGCGCGGCGGAACCTTATGCCGCGCCGCCCGGATGGGTGAGGGCAGGGTTTCCTGCACGGAAACAGGGGCCGCCCTACGCCAGGTGGTTCGAGCGCCCCTGGGCGTCTGTTGCCTGTGCGTCCTTCACCGCCTCGGGGAACACGCCCGCGTCCAGCATCGCCTGGAGCGGGTGGTCATCTGCGGTCAGCGGCAGGTCGATCCGGCCCCGGCGGCGCGCGCTCTCGTAGGTCGCGTAGATGACCTCGGTCGTGTTCAGCGCGTTGTCGGCGGCCACGAGCGGCGTCCTCCCCTCGCGGAGCGACTGGACCACGTCCGCGACCGTGCGCGTGACGGCCTTGTCCCCGTGGATGCCGCCCTCCAGGGTCATCAGGTCCACGGCGCGCAGTTCGGCGTCACCCTTGCCGCGCAGGCGGACGGTCGGCTCCTTGTCGTGGACCTCGATCATCCCCTCGGTGCCGATCAGGCGGTTGGCGCAGCCGACGATCTGGCCCGCCTGCTCCCCGGTCAGCAGCAGGCCGGTCACGCCGTTCCGGTAACGCACCTGACACACGGCCTGCGTCTCCATCGGCACGCCGTAGACGAAGCGGGGCGCGCGGGCGTCCACCTGCCCCATCACCCACTCCCCGGCTATATCGTCGTTATAGAAGCTGAACATGTTGAGCCAGTGCGTGCCCCAGTCGAGCAGATTGGAACAGGCGCCTTCGAGCCGGACCAGGTCGCCGATCGCCCCGTCCTTGACCAGCGTGCGCGCCGTCTGGAACGATTCGAGGAAACGGCGCTGGTGGTTGAACGTGAGCTGGACGCCGCGCTCCGCGCACGCCTGCGCCATCCGCCGCGATTCGCCCCAGGTCGGGGCCATCGGCTTCTCGCAATGGATCGCCTTGACGCCCGCCCGGGCGCACGCGATCACCATCGGCGCGTGCAGGGCGGGCCACGTGCAGACCGAGACGATGTCGGGCCGGACCTCGTCCAGCAGTTTCTCGTAGTCGGCATAGACGGCGGCCTGGCCGTCTGCGTGCTCGCCATTAAAAAGCTCGGCCTTTTCGGGGACGATGTCGCACAGGGCCACGATGCGGCACTGACCGGAAGCGTTGTAGCCGCGGGCGTGGGCGTGCGCCATGCCCCAGCCGGTCCAGCCTTCGGTGTTGCGGGGCCTGCCGGTCCCGAGGATGGCGACGCGATACGGTGCGGTCGTCGGTGTGTCCATGAGATGGGAGGTTCTTTCGGCGTCGTTGAAAACTGGAGACTATGCTTCGCCGCCGCCCCGCGCGCTCCCTCCCGCGCCAGAAATTTAACGGGGCGGTGCAACGGAAGGTTTCACTTCGGCGTATATGTGGTAGCCTATCCTCCGGCCGTTCCCGAAGCAAAAATCCTCATGCGTCGTATCCCGCTACTCCTTACACTTCTGGTTCTCGCGCTCGTCGGCGTGGCAGCGCCCGCATCGGCGCGGCGGCGTCGCCCCGCCCCGCCGCCGCCGCGGCCGACCCCGCCGCCGCAGGTGCTGCTGCGCGATCCGCTCACCGACCCGCGGGACCCCGCCTACCGGATCGCGCGCAAGCTGCGGCTCGAACCCGGGGCCTGCGTGCGCCCCACCGCCGGCCTTTCGCCCGGCGAGGCCGCCGCCGACCGCGAAAAGTACCTGCTGCTGGCGACCCAGGCGGTGGAGGGCGGCTACGACGCCGTCAACATTTACGACCGGGGCATCGTGTCGTGGGGCCTCATGCAGTGGGCCGCCCACGAAAACTCGCTGCAGGAAGCGCTCTGGTACATGAAGGGCCGGCTGCTGCGCAAGAACAAGGGGCGCGTCTGGGCCGCGCTGTGGAAGGCGCACGGGCTGGACGTGCAGCGCGGCCCCGGCGGCGCCCCGGCGTTTTTCGTGGGCGGCCCGGACGCGTGGCGCCCGGTCGTCGGGAAGGACGCGCTGCGCGTCCTGTTCCGCGGCACCAAAAAGGTCGGCAAGTACGACCCGGTCACGGCCACGCGCTGGGCGAAGGTCTTCTGCCGCGCGGGGCGCGACCGGACGGTCCAGGCGCTCCAGGTGGAGTGGGCGACGGCGCGCCTGCGCGCCTGCCTGGGGCAGCGCATCGACGGCGCGTGGCGGGCCCGCGACTTTTCCCGCGGCGACCTGTTCTCGGACGCCCTGACGTTCGCACTGTGGACCAACAACCCGCGTGCCTGCCACGAGCACCTGCGCCGCGCCGTGCGCGCCTCCCGGCTGGTCACCGGGGAGGCGGACCCGGCCGATTGGCCCGCGGGCCTGTTCCCCCTGCTCTGGGAGCAGACCGCACGCCGCTCGGAGTTCGGCGTGTGGCCGAAGCGCGCGGCGGCCATCGCGCGCCTGGTCCCGGTGGGCCAGGTCGGGCGCCACCGGGCCTTCCAGGAACTCGCCTCTCGCGGGTGGCAGATCCACGCCCTCCAGCGTGGCGGCGGCCGCCTGTGGCGCCGTGAGCCCCCGAAGCCTGCGACGGCCAAGGCGCCGAAGCCTGCGGCAGCCAAGGCGCCGAAGCCCGGCCCGTCCCAGGCCGCTGCTCCGGCGCGCGACAAAGGCTAAAGAGCGCCCCGCCGCGCCTCCCCTTTCCCTTTCCGCCTTTCAGGTTTTCTTCATTTTTCGCCGTCATACTGGAAGCAGATCAGCGTTGCGGGCGGCCCGCTCGCTCGCGGTGCTCCTGATGGCGATGGGCCGCCGTTTGACAAAAATACTTTGCATCGGTAAATCATTCGCGCTCCCGAACTATCGGGGCGGGATCGGCGTCAGCGGCAACCATGGGCACAGAACATCAGTCGGGAACGGACGGCTTTTCACAGGAGGGGCAGGAACTGGAACGCGCGCTGTTCGGCGTGATGCGGGCACTCGTGTTCCGGGATGACGCCCACCTACCGCTGCGCGAACTGCCCATCCTCCAGGTGCGCTGCCTGTTCATACTCTCCCGCCACCCCGGGATGAAGATGAACGAGCTGGCGGAGAAGTTGGAAGTCAAGCTGCCGGCGGCATCCCAGATCGCGGACCGGCTGGTCCGCCGGGGTCTGGTCAAACGGTCCGCCGATCCGGACGACCGCCGGGTCGTCCGCCTGAGCCTGACCGAAGAGGCGCTCGGCATCCTCGCGAAAGCGGACGCGCTGCGCAGGTCGCGCCTCTCGGCGACGCTGCGAAACCTGGATGCCGAAGCCTTCGGAAAGGCGCTCGACGGCCTCCGCCTCCTGGCGGCGGCGGCCGAGCAGGTCGAAGATGGCCCGTCGCGACCCGCGAACACCTTATCGTCGGACGTCGATCCCGTGTTAGACATGATGACACGTCGCCCACGGCCACGCCGACCGGCGGCGACCGGGGTCTTGAATAAAGAACAATGAGCGAAGAAATGCCAGAACGGACAGGTATGCGCATGACGCGGCCAGGCAGCGGTTTCGCGGTAGTGTCACTCGCCGTAGGAGTGCTCTTGACGGCCTCGCGCCCGTCTCTTTCCCAGCCCGCGGCGGCGCCCCCCGTGCCGGATCAGGCGTCCGCGCCTACCCCGGCGGCGTCCGCGCCTATCTCGGCGGCGCCCCCTCCCTCGCCCGGCGCCCCTGCCGTCCCCACCCCTGGCACCGCCGCGGCAACGCCCCCCGCGACGGGCACGCCCGCGCCGGATGCAACATCCACCGGTACCGCTTCCGCTCCTGCGTCGGCGTCCCCGGCGCCGTCGGCGTCCCCCTCGGCGCTTCCGTCGCCCCTGACGCTGTCGGAGGCCCTGCGCCTGGCGCTGGCGCTGCAGCCGGACCTCGCCGCCTCGGCCGCCGAGCGCCAGGCGGCCCAGGAGCGCCTGCGCCAGGCCAACGCCCGCTTCCTCCCGACCGTCACCCCCCAGTTCACCTACTTCAACAACTACACGTTCGTGAACTCGAACCGGTTCACCACCGGCACGGACGGCGGGCAGGTCCAGATCCCGCAGAGCGCGACCCAGGAGGCGCGGGACGGCGACGTGTCGCTGCGCTACCAGCTCTTCGACTCCGGCAGGAGGAACCTCAACGCCCGGCAAGCGCGCGCGTCCCTGCGCTCTTCCACCTTCGGCGAGACCGACACGCGCCAGCTCGTGATCGCTTCCGTCGCCGACAGCTACTTCGTGACCCTGCAGAACCAGGCTCTGGTGCGCGTCTCGGAGGCGCGAGTGGCGCGGGCCGAGAACACGCTGGCGGTGATCCAAGCCCAGGTGGCGGCGGGCGCAGCGGCGCGCAAGGACACGCTGCAGGCCGAGGCGGACCTGGCGCTGGCCCGGGTGCAGCTTTTGCAGGCCAGGAACAACGCCGACCTCGCCCAGGCCCAGCTCAAGAACGCCATCGGGGTCGTTGGCGGGGGGCGCCTGGAGCTTTCCGACGTGCCCGCCCCGGCCCCCGACGCCCCGACCACAGCCACGCTGGCGGCTGAAACCGGGGCGGGAGCGGGCGAGTCGGCCGGAGCGGCGGGGGGTACCGGCGGCACATCAGCCGCTCCCGCGGCGGCCGCGGCCGCGGCCACTGCCCCCGGCGGCACCGCGGCGGCCGCCGGCGATAGCGAGATCAACCGTTTCATCGACCTGGCCTATCGCGCGCGGCCCGACGTGGCCCAGGCGGCGGAGACCATCGAGATCAACCGGGCGGGCGTGCGCCTCGCCCGGATCGACGCCGGGGTCCTGGTGACCAGCGACGCGGCGCTCGGGTACCAGTTCTCGCCGGACCGGGGCAACAACCGCGAGATCAGCGCGCAGGTCTCCTACCCGCTCTTCGACGGGGGCCTGGCGCGGGCGCAGGTGCGGGAAAACGAAGCTGCAGTGCGCGGCAGCGAGGCGCGCGTCGAGTCGCTGCGCCAGCAGGTGGCCGTGGAGGTGGAGCAGGCCTGGCGCGACCTGGCGCAGGCGCGGGCGACCCTGCCCGCGGCCGAGGCGGCGCAGCGGGCGGCGCAGGTCAACTACGAGGCGGCCATCGAGGCGCGGCGCGAGGGGCTGGGCACCATCGTGGACGTGATCACCGCCCAGACGCAGCTCGCGGAGGCCCAGAGCGCCTTCGTCCAGGCCGTGTACGGATTTTATCAGGGCGACGCCCGCCTCGCACGCGCCGTCGGCCAGGCCGAAAGGCTGCTCCGATAGCGGGCCGGTAACGAGCAGGAGAGAGGAATACCGCAGTGAAACGCACGCTGATTCTGTTGTCCGTGATCGCTCTGGTAGCCGTCGCCGGGTTCTTCGCCGCGGGGAAGATGCGCGGCGCCGGCCCCGCGGCGAAAACCCAGTACAAAGTCACCCCGGTCGAGGTGGGGATGGTCAAGAAGACGGTGTCGGCGAGCGGGACGCTCCAGCCGTGGACCGTGGTGGACATCAAGAGCAAGGCCGGCGGCCGCGTCGATCAGCTCCTCGTGGACGCCGGGAGCGTCGTGCGGAAGGGACAGGTGCTCGCCCGCATCGACCCGTCGGACACGCTGCTCAACTTCAGCACCGCCGCGGCCGACATCGATTCGGCGCGGGCCCGCGAATCGCAGAACAGCTCGACCTACCGGCTCACGGTGCGCCAGAGCAACATCGCCATCCAGAACGCGCAGGCGGCGCTCCAGTCCGCCCGGGCCAGCCTCGTGGCGGCCCGTTCCCGGCTGCGCACCGCCGAGAACCAGGCCCGGGTCCAGCCCCGGCAGACCGGCACGGCGATCCAGACGGCCGCGGCCAACTACCGCTCGACACAGAAACAGCGTCAGCAACTGGACTCGACCCAGCCGGCCGAGCGGGCGCAGGCCCAGTCCGCCTTCGACCAGGCCGAAGCCAACAACAAGAACGCCGAGACGAGCCTGAACCGCCAGCGGTCGCTCCTGGACAAGGGATTCGTGTCGCAGCAGACCGTGGACCAGGCCGAGGCGAGCTACGGCGTGACGCGGGCGCAACTGCAATCGGCGCGCGAGCGGCTCCGGACCATCGAGGCGGAGCAGCAGGCCGCGCGCGAAACGGCCGACGCCCGCGTCGCGCAGGCCCGCGCGCAGCTCGAAACCGCGCGCACCCAGACCGTCGACATCCAGAGCAGCCGCAACGCCGCGGCCGAGGCGCGCGCGGCGGTGCAGCAGGCCGAGGCGCAGGTCGAGCAGTCCGAGGCGGGCCTGCGGCAGGCGATCGCCAACCGGGCCAACAACGAGATCCGCCGGTACGACATCGCGACGGCCCGCGCCGGCACCGCGCGCGCCCAGGCCACGCTCACCAACGCCCGCAACACGCTCGACCAGACGACAGTGCGCGCCCCCTCCGACGGCGTGGTCCTCAAAAAATACGTCGAGCAGGGCACCATCATCACGTCGGGCCTGTCGCTGAACTCGACCGGCACCAGCATCGTCCAGATGGGCGACGTTTCCAAGATGTACGTCAACGTGAGCGTGGACGAGACCGATATCGCCAGCGTGGACGAGGGCCAGCAGGTGGACGTCACGATCGAGGCGTACCCGGGCGTCCCCTTCGAGGGCAAGGTCGCCAAGATCGACCCGCAGGCCGTGGTCGAGCAGAACGTCACCACCGTCGCCGTGCGCGTCGAGGTGGACAACTCCTCGGCCACGTTCCGCCTCCTCAAGCCGGGCATGAACGCGACCTGCGAGTTCGTGATCGACAAAAAGGAAGACGTCGTCAGCGTGCCGACCGAGGCGATCCGCAGCGACGACAACGGCTCCTACGTCGAAATCGCCTCCGGCGGCACGGCTCCGCCCCCCGACCCCGCCGCTCCCCCCGACCCGGACGCCCTGGTCGACGTGAAGACGACGCGCCGGCCGGTCGAAGTCGGGCTCGAAGGCAACGACTCCATCGAGATCGTGAGCGGCCTCAAGGAGGGCGAAAAGATCGTGACCCAGACCATCGAGCCCGTCCCGGCGCAGGCGGCCGCCGGCAGCCCGTTCGCGGGCGGGCGCGGCCCCGGCGGTGGCGGCGGTCCTGGCGGCGGCGGGCGGCGTTAGGCGATCCCGAAGGAGACAGGTCATGGCAGTAAAGGAAGCATTGCCGCCGCGCGAGGAGCGGGTCCGTCCCGCTCCCCCGGAAAAGGTCGATGTAGAGCCGGCGGGGATCGACCCCTTCGGCCCGGCGGTCGTCGGCGTCATGATGGCCCTGCGCGGGCTCGCGGCCAACAAGCTGCGGGCGTTCCTGACCATGCTCGGCGTCATCATCGGCGTCGGCGCGGTCATCATCGCCATCGCCATCGGGCAGGGCTCGCGCGAGGCGGTGGCCGAAAGCATCCAGCGCCTCGGGACGAACGTCCTGACCGTGCTGCCCGGCCAGCAGCGCCGGGGCGCCATCAGCTTCGGCGGCGGCTCGTCCAACACGATGAAGATGGCCGACGCCGAGGCGATCCGGCGCTCCTGCCCGTCGGTCGCGCGGGTCTCGCCCCAGGTGAACCGCGCGCTCCAGATCAAGTACCAGAACAAGAACACCAACGTCCCCGTGAACGGGACCGGCGAGCACTACCCGCTCATCAGCAACCACCCGCTCCAGTCCGGGCGCTACTTCACCGACCGCGACGTGAAATCGCTGAAACGCTTCGCCATCCTGGGTGCGACGACCGCCAGGGAGCTCTTCGACCGCCAGTCGCCCATCGGCAGGACCATCCGCATCGGCGGCCAGAACTTCGAGGTCATCGGACTGCTCCGGGAAAAGGGCGGCCAGGGCTTCCGCAACCCCGACGACGCCGTGTACGTGCCGGTCACCACGGCGATGCGGCGGCTGAT
>CADCTO010000150.1 GCA_902805585.1 uncultured Armatimonadota bacterium
AGCTGCGCGAGCACTCGCTGATCGAGGCGACCGCCGCCTCCCCCGCTTTGCACCCTGACGGGGACGACGCCCCGCTCCGCTTCGCGCTGCTGGAAACGCTGCGCGAATTCGGCGCGGAACTTCTGGAAGAGACGCTGGGGGAGGACGAAGCGGCCGTTCTGCGGGAGCGGCACGCGCGCCACTTCCTCGCCCTCGCCGAGGAAGCCGAGCCGCACCTCTTCGGCCCCGACCCGGTCCCCTGGCTCGACCGTCTGGAAGCGGAACGGGCCAACCTCCACGCGGCGCTCGAACGGAGCCTGGCCGCCGGCAGGCACGAGCGCAGCCTGGAAGCGGCGCTGCGCCTGCTGCGGCCCCTGGCGAGGTTCTGGCGGATGCGGGGCCATGTCGGCGAAGGACGCCGGGTGTACGCGAGCCTTCTGGCGCGTGTCCGGCAGTCCGCGTCGGCAGCGACGACGCCCGCGCTGGCCCAACTGGAGCAGAAAGCGCTGCACTTCGCCGGCCATCTGGCCAACCGCCAGGGCGATTACGGATCGGCGCGTTCGCTGTTCGAGCAGGGACTGCGCCTCAGCCGCGAGCGAGAGGACCCGAAGGCGGCCGCCGATTTTCTCAGCGGCCTGGGTTATGTGGCGATGTACCAGAGCGACTTCGCCGCGGCGCGCGCGCACCACGAGGAGGCCTTGCGGCTTTGCGAGGCGAACCGGGACGTCATCAGCGTCGGGAGCGTGCTCTACGCCCTGGGCCACCTGGCCGACTTCGAGAAAAAGCACGACCTGGCGCGCACCTATTTTGAGCGGGCGCTGGCGGTCTGGGGAAACCACCCCGAGGGCCAGAGCGGCGCGCGCTACGCGCTTCTGAACCTGGGGCACGGGGCGCGCTGCACGGGCGACTTCGGCCGGGCGCGCTCGCACTATGCGGAAAGCCTGCGCCGTTTCGTCCAGGCCGGGGACCGCCTCGGCGTCGCCCAGGCGCTGGAAGGTTTCGCGAGCCTCATCGTCACAGACCAGCGGACGGCACCCGAAGGTGCGGCACGGGACGCGGCGCTCTGGTACGGGGCGGCGGAACGCCTTCGCGAGGCGGTCGGCACGCCCCTGCCGGCCTTCGCCCGCGCCGCCCTCCACGAGGCGCCGATGAACGCCGCCCGCGCGATCCTGGGCGAAGCCGCGTTCACCGGGGCGTGGGCCGAGGGCCGCGCGCTGCCGATGGAGCAGGCGGTCGGCAGCGCGCTGGCCGAAAGCGCCTCCTGCACCGCGTCCGACGCCGGCACAAACCTCACTTCAGAGGAGGCCGCCGCCGCCCCGACCCAGGCCGCCTGACTCGCCCCCTTCCGCCCCTCCACCCAAAAAGCGGCGCCCCGAAACAGGGCGCCGCTTTTTTTGTTTCCTGTCCGCCGCAAGCGTTTTCCTCACGTTTTGCTCACGCCGGGTGGGAACTACCTTCAAGAGTCGAGTGGAGAGAATCGGAGATCAAGTGCGAGAGAATCGGAGATCCAGATGGCCGGGAACGCCGGAGGCGCGGGGTGTGGCGAACCGCCGCCCCGCGCCTCCGGCAGTTGTATACGCTGTGTACACGGCGGCCGGGAAAACCACAAACGAGCGGGCTGCCAGCCGCGGCTGGCGGGAGGGGCGGGTCGCCTCCGGGTTGGCCGTGGGCGGGCCCGGCGTGCTGGCGCTGCTGGCGCGTGGTAAGGTGGCCGCCCCAGCGTCCTAGCGGGAGCCAACGCCAGGAGACACACGACCATGAGACTGCCGCTGTTGCGCCGCCCCGTCCCGCAGGAGGGCGGGGCGGCCGGCGCCGTCGAGGAGTCCGAGTCGCATCCGGTCGTCGCGGGCTATCGCGTCGGCGAGGAGATGGGACGCGGCCCCCTGGGCAAGATCTACCGGGCACAGCATGTCGAGACCGGGGACATGGTCGTGTTCCGCGGGTTCACGCGCCCCGCCGACGCCGACGACACGGCCTGGCAGGCGGCCAAAGAGGAGTTCCGCTCCCTGCTGGAGCAGCACCGGCGCATCGACGGCCACCCGGTCATCCAGCAGATCATCGCCTTCGGCGAGGAGGGCGAACTCTTCTGGATCGCGACCGAGTACTTCGAGGGACGGCCCCTCCACGAGTTCCTGGGCGGCGGGACCGGCGGCCGCCCCATGGACTGGGCTGTCGCGGTGATGAAACAGGTCGCGGCGGCGGTGGACTTCGCCGCGGAGCGCGGCCTGGCCCACACCGACCTGACCCCCTCCAACGTCCTCCTCCTGAACGAGGCGGGACCCGAGCCGGCCGTCCCCCGCGTCAAAGTCATCAACTTCGGGCTCGCGCACGCCCGCAACAAGTTCGGCTCCCCGTACGCCGCCCCGGAACAGGTGACCGGCAAGGAGGGAGACCGCCGCTCCGACGTCTGGGGGGCCGGGGCGCTCCTCTTCCATCTGCTGACCGGGGCGCTGCCGTTCGTGGGCGACTCCCCGAAGGGTATCGCGGGGCAGATCCTCCAGGGCGCCCCTCCGATACCCGGGTCGCTGCCCGAATACGCCCGGGACGTGCTGGCAAAGATGCTCGCCCGGAACCCTTCGGCCCGGTACCCGTCGGTCGGGGCGGCCGTCGCCGACCTCGAATTCCGCCGCAGCCCGAAGGTCCTGACCTCCTTTGAGGAGGCCGCGCCGACGGGGCGCGGCACGGACGACCGCTTCGCCGCGACGCAGATCGGCGGTGCGACCGACTCCGGTTTTTCCCAGCCGCCTCCCGTCGGCATCCAGCAGTACCGGCTGAGCGAGCAGGACCTGGTCGAGATCCGCCAGCGGATGCGCCGGGAGCAGATCGCGAAAGAAAGCGGGCGCGCCTCGCGCCGCGATCTCGGGCTGCGCCTGGCGAAGTACGCCGTGGTCGCCATCCTGCTCCTGGCGCTCGGGGCGCACGCCAGCCGCCTGCCGGAAAGCTACCGCGTCCTCCGGGTCGCCGCCGTCACGGGTTCCCCCGAAGCAGGCGTGGCCGGGCGTCTTGCCCCGGCCACGCCCGCCAAAACGTATACGGCGCAGAAAGGGTTCAGGCTCGCCACCGGGCCCTCCGAAAACGTCACCCTCGCGCTCCACGGCGCATCGCTCTACGTGGGGGCGGACTCGGTGCTGGAGCTGCGGGAACTCCGGTACCACCGGGGGGCCGTGCGCCGCTTCCATCTGCGGCGCGGGCGCGCCGTCGTGGAGGTCCGGGGGCGGCGGCGCGACGGCGTCTTCGAAGTCTCCTCGCCGGGGAGCGTGCGCGCGATCGTGCGGGGCACGCGCTTCGCGGTCACGGCCGCGCCCGACGGCGGCCCGGGTCGGGCGCGCGTGACGGTCGCCTCCCAGGAGGGCGTCGTGCGCGTCGTGCACGGGGACCACCGCCGTCCGGTGGCCGCGGGCCAGATGCTGACGTTGTCCCCGCAAAGCCCGGGCAGCGGCAGCGCGTTGCCGGCGCCGTCCGGGCTCACCGGGGAAGCGAAAGCGGTTCTGGCGGCGGGCGAGGCCGCGATCCGCGCGGCGGGGAGCGGGGGGTTGGGCCAGTCCCTGATCGCTCTGGAAGAAAGCATCGTCCTCCCGGTCGTGGAGGCGGCGCAGACCGTCGCCCGGCTCCCGCAGTTCCTCGCGGACCAGAAGCAAAAAGGGGTGGCGTTGGCCAGCGCCCAGGCCCTCGGCGTGCTGCTCCTATCCGCCGACGACGGCGACAGCCTGCCGGGACGCGTAGAACTGACGACATTGAAGGAACTGGGCATGGAGTCCGAGGACCGGAAGCGCATCCTGGCCAGCTTCGAGGGCGGGCGTCTGGTCTCCTACCGGCCCCTGCCGAACGGCGGCTATGAATTTTTGGCCCGCGCCCGGGACAGCGGGCGCACGCTCATCCGGGGGCGCAACGGCGCCGTCACCATCGTGGGCAACGACGACACGGAACTGCCCGACGCGCCGCCGGCCGGCAAGGAGGAGCAAGCGGCTCCTCCCCGTCCGTGACGCCGCACAGGTGCGGTGCTATCGCTGGAGGTTTTCGATCATGAAAGTGCTCGCGGTTTTCCTGACGCTCTTTGCCGTTTGCTGCCAACAAGGCCGGGCGGCACAAAAGCCGGCCGCGGGCGCGGGCGCGGCCACAGCCGGTGCGGCCGGCGGCCTGCGGCCCCGCCTCGACCTGGACGTCGGGCACGGCGGCAGGATCACCGCAACGGCCGTGTCGCCGGACGGCAAGACCATCGCCAGCGGCAGCGCGGACCGAACGATCCGGCTGTGGGACGCCCAGACGGGACAGATGCGGCGCATCCTGAAAGGCCACGACGCCGATGTCGGTCTGGTCGCCTTCCTGCCGGGCGGGAAGGCCATCGTCAGCGGGAGCACGGACGGCGTGGTGAAACAGTGGGACGCGCGCACCGGGGCGGAGCAGCGCACCTGGACGAACCTCGCCGCGCACGAATCCGACAACGGCATGGCGCTGTCGGCGGACGGCCGGACCCTGGCGATCGCGCACACGCGCACCGTCAAGGTGTGGGACCTGCCGGGCGGGACGCCGCGCGCGAGCATCACCTGGGGCGAAGACCTCAACTGGCTCTTTATATACAAGGTGGTTCTTTCCCCGGACGGGAACACCGTCGGAGTCACGGGCGAGTACAAACAGAACGACGTGAACATGAGCGTGGTCGCGCTCTGGGACGTGCCGAGCGGCAAACTGCTCCGCACCCTGTCCAATCCCGGGGGCGGGGTCTACTCCTGGGCCTTCTCGCCGGACGGCCGGACCCTCGCCGCCAGCAACACCGAAAACGCCGTGCTGCTGTGGGATGTGGCGACCGGGGAACTTCGCCACACGCTGAAGACCCCGGGGCCGGGGGGCATCTGGGCGCTGGCCTTCTCGCCCGACGGCCAGACCGTCGCCAGCGGCCACCAGATGGGGCCGTCCCAGGTCAACCTGTGGGACGTGCGCACCGGGGAGCGCAAACGCACCATTCCGGCGCGTGACGTGGCCGTCTATGCGCTCGCCTTCTCCCCGGACGGCAGGCTCCTGAACGGCGGCGGTCTCGATCAGACGGTGAAGGTCTGGGACGCGGGGAGCGGAGAGCTGCGGCGCGTGCTGGGGCGCACCGAGACGCTCGCCAGCGCCGTCTCGCCGGACGGCACCCTGGTCGCGGGCGCCGCCTGGGGCGCCGACGCCGAGGACGCGATCCGCATCTGGAATACGCGCACCGGCGAGCAGGGGCGCGTGCTCGAAGGGCACGGGGGCATCACGGTGCTGAGCTGGTCGCCGGACGGAAAAACGCTGGCGAGCGGAAGCATCGTCAACACCGTCATGCTGTGGGACGCAGCGACCGGGCGGCCACTGCGCACGCTCACGGGGCACGAGGGGGCGGTGTGGGACCTCGATTTCTCGCCGGACGGGAAGACGCTGGCCACCTCCAGCTTCGACAAAACCGTCCGGCTGTGGAACGTGGAAACGGGCCAGACCCTGCACACCTTGAGCGGACACACAGATCGGGTCGTCTCGTGCGACTTCTCGCCCGACGGCAGGACGCTCGCCAGCGCGGGCCACGATGCCATGGTACGCGTGTGGGACGCGCAGACAGGCAGGCCGCTGCAGAGTCTGAAACCGCCCACGGGCGTCGGCGACGTCTCCTTCTCGCCCGACGGCCGGACGCTGGCGGGCGCCGGGGGGGCGCACGGCATCTGGACGGTTCCGAGCGTCGTGCAGGTGTGGGACACGCAGACGTGGGCGCTGCGCAAAACGTTCAAGGGCCCGGCGATGTTGCCGGAACAGGCCGCTACCTTCTCGCCGGACGGGAAGACCGTCGCCCGCGGCCGGGGCGCGTACATCCTTCTGCGAGACGCCGCCACCGGCGAGCGCACGCGTACGCTGCGGGAGCACACGAGCACGGTCCAGCATCTGAACTATTCCCGGGACGGCAAAAGGCTGTTCAGCAGCGGCGCGGACATGACGATACGGGTCTGGGAAACCGGGACCGGCCGCCTGCTGGTCACGCTGCGTCCGCTTGCGCCCCACAACGAGGCGAAAACGGGCGCCGCGACGAAAACGGAGGCGGGGGCCTCGTTCGACTACGTTGCCCTCACTCCCGAAGGGTATTACCTCGGGTCGCCGCAAGCGGACCGCTACATCCGCTTCAACCTGGGCAACGACCTCTTCCCGGCCGCATCGTTCCACGCGCGCTACTGGCGGCCCGACCTGGTGCGGGAGATCCTGGCGGGCAAGAAGGTCCCGCTCGTCCATTCGCTGAGCGGCGCGTCCCCGCCGCTGCTCTCGTTCAAATCCGCCGGCGGCGGCAGGGACGCCGCCGCCGGCGGGGCCGCACCGGTCACCGCCGGGGAGATCGTTCCCCTCACGGTGGAGGTCACGGACGACAGCGCCGTGCGGGCGGTCACGTTCCTGGTCAACGGCGCGCGGGTCGACGCGGACGTCACGCCGCGCGGCTCGGTCCCCCTTACGCAGGGCGAGCGGGGAACCGCACCCGCCAGACACCGGATCAAGCGCACGTTCCTGGCCCGGCTGACGATCCCGGCGGGCAACGGCACGGTCCGCGTCCAGGCCATCGCCGAGGACGAAGACGGCCTGCAATCGCCGCGCCAGGAGATCCTGTTCCAGCGGGCAAAAAGCGGCGCCGTCGCCCGAAGTAAGGGGCGCCTGCTGGGCCTGTTCGTCGGCATCAGCCGTTACAGGGACGAATCGCTGAATCTGAACTTCGCCGACCAGGACGCCGCCGCGCTCGCCGCCGCACTGGGCCAGCAACAGGCGCTCTACAGCAAGGCACAGGTGACCCCGCTGACAAACGCGGCGGCCACCCGGGACGCGGTGCGGGCGGGCCTCGACGGGCTCGTTCGGGAGGCCGGTCCCACCGATACCGTCATCCTGTTGCTGGCCGGCCACGGCTGGCGGGCGGGGGACAACCGGTTCTTCTTCCTCACCCACGAGGCGGACCGCGCCCGGCCGGCGGACACGGCGCTCCCCTGGGGCGACGTGATAGGGCGTCTGGCGCGCCTGTCGCAGAAGAGCCGCCGCGTCCTCGTGCTCCTCGACGCCTGCCACAGCGGCAGCGCCGCCACCAACGACGACCTGGTCAAGGTCGTCCTCGGTGCCAACGCGGGGGTCATGGTCTTCGCCAGTTCCAAAGGCTCCGAGATCTCGCTGGAGATGGAGGACCTGAAGCACGGCGTCTTCACCAAGGCCGTGCTGGAGGCCATCGCCGGGAGCGCCGTGCCCCGGGAGGAGAACAGCGTGAGCCTGTGGGACTTCGCCAGCTACGTCCGCCGTCGGGTCAAGACGCTCACGCAGGGGCTGCAGAACCCGCAGGTGCCCTTCCTCCAGGACTTCGACACCGACGCCGCCGTCGCCATGCGATAGCGGCGCGATCCCCGGGCCGGCACCACGCCGCCGGCCCGGGGAAGATTTACCTACTCCTCGTCGGCGGGGAGCCAGCGCGCGATGCGCGTCAGCGCTTCCCGCGCCCCCGCGTTCGGGGCGGCGCGCAGAGCCCTCGCGTACGCCGCGCGCGCTTCCTGGAGCAGCCCGAGCCCCTCGTAGGCTTCGCCGAGGAGCAGGTGCGCGTCCGCGTCGGGCGGCGCCTGCGCGCCGAGCGTCTTCGCCAGGGCGTGGAGCCGGGCGGCCCGGGCCCGATCCGCCGGCGTCAGGAGGCGCAGCGGCACCTGCCGGCTGCTCAGCCATTCGTCGTCGCGCTCGACGGACACGTCCCACAGCAGGTTCTTCCCGGCTTTGAGCGCGCCTTCCGGCACCGTGAACGAACGCGCGCCGGCCGGCACGTCGGCGGCCTCGAACGCGACGACCAGCGTCCGCGCGTCCCGGACGCGCACGCGCAGGCGCCCGTCCGCGGCCTCGCCGTCCGGCAGCTCCCACGCCAGGGCGACGGGCCCCGCCACCCGCACCGCCCCCAGAGGGGCGACGGGGCGCGGGACCCCTCCTTCGCCCCCCCGGAGCACCAGGCCGCCGAACGTGCTGCGGGCCCCACCTCCGGAAGCGGCGCCCCGCGGGGCGAGCAGAGCCGGGAGCGGCTTGAGCGCCTGGGGGGCCGGGCCGGACCGCGGCGTCAGACCCGCCCGCGTCACCAGTACCATGGATCTCCCGGACACCCGGTAGCGCCGCCGCGACGCGTAGAAGTGCAGCGTCGCCTCGCCCCCGGCCGGGACCGCCACCAGGTCCGCCGCCCAGAACTGGTCCGCCGGCTTCAGCGCGCGCGCCGGCGCGGACCCTCGCTTGACCGTCACCGCCCCCGAAAGCCGCACGACCCGGCCCGCAGGCGGCCCCGCCGCCCCGGCGGGCGGCGGCGCCTCGACAGCGGCCAGCACGAACACCAGCGCCAGCGACGGCGCGATCAACAGGATCCAGCGTTTCATCCGGCTCCGACCTCCTCTCGTTTCACCGTCTCGGCCGCGTTCGGCGGCGGGCAGTCCTCGCCGGCCGCCGCCCCGTACCAGTACACGGTCACCGGGCCCGGGCGCCCGCGCACCTCCACCTCCGCCGGGCCGCAGGGCGGCGCCGGGTGGTCCGGGCCCAGCCGGGCGCGCGTCTCCCCGCTCAGGACGATCACCCCGGCGAGTTCCTTGTTCAGGCCCTCCAGGCGCGATGCGAGGTTGACGGCGTCCCCGATGACCGTGAACTCGGCCCGGTCGCGGGCGCCCACACTCCCGGCCATGACCTCGCCCGTGTGGAGCCCGCACCCCGCGCGCCACGGCGGCAGCCCCCGCGCCGCCCGCTCGCCGTTCTGCCGCTCCGTCACCGCCACGGCCTCGCGCGCGGCGGCCAGCGCCGCCGCGGCCGGGTTCGGCAGCGACATCGGGACCCCGAACACGGCCAGGAAGCCGTCCCCCAGGAACCGGTTGATCAGCCCGCCGTGCCGCTCGATCACCGGCACCACCTCGGCGAACAGCGCGTTGAGCTCGGCCAGCACCTCGGCCGCCGGGCGCGCCTGCGCGTACGTCGTCCAGCCGCGGATGTCGTAAAAGAGCAGGGTCGCCTCGGCCGCCGTGCCGCCCAGGCGCTGGTTCGCGGCGTCACGGAGCAGGTGGTCGCGCACCACCGGCGACAGGTACCGGCCGAAGACGCGCTCGACCCGGCGCCGTGCGGTGGCCTCGGTCAGCGACTTCGCGACCCGCCACAGGAGCCACGGCAGCAGCAGCGCGGCGAGCGGGCCGACCGCGGGCAGGAAGAGGCGCTGACCGCCCGCGAAGGCGGCCTGGCTCAGCCACAGGTACGCGGCCGAAGCGATCAGAGTCGCCAGCAGCCCTCGCCAGAAGGCGAGCGAAACGGCCGCCGGCGTCATGGCGAGCGCCAGCGCCGCCGCCAGAACGCTCTCCTGCCACGGGGCCCAGCGGCGCAACCCCCGGTCCTCGGCCAGCGTCGCCAGGGCGTTGGCGTGCATCTCGACGCCGGGCGCGTCGCGGCGGAAGCCGGGCAGGTCGTGCAGGTCCCGCGACGCGACGTCCGAGGCGCCGATCAGCACTACCGCGCCGCGCAGCGCGGCCCGCTCCCCGTCCGACAGTTCGCCCGCCGCCAGCCGGTACAGCGGGACCGAGGGGAAGGCAGCCCCGGTCGCGTCGATCCACACGGCGGCCGCGGCTGGCGCGCCGGCCGGGTCCCCCCCGGGCCGCAGGCACGAAGCCAGGAGCGCGGCGAGACCCACGGCCTCGGGGGCGTCCGGGTGGCGGGGCCAGGCCTGCCGGATGACGCCGTCCGCCGCGACCGGCACGTCCGCGAAGCCAAGCCGGCCCTGGAGCTCGTCCAGCGACAGGAAGCGCTCGTTCGGGAGCATCGGCGGCCGGACCGTGTAGGTCAGGATGACGTTGCCCCCCGCGCCCGTGATCGCCTGTTCCAGGGCGGCGTCGGGCCACGGCCCCTGCGTCGCGCCCAGCGCCTCCAGGTACGCGTCCACGTTCACCACGGGCACGACGTCCAGCGCCACCCACGCGGCGCCGGCCCGGTTCGCCTGGGTGATGGCCGCCCCGAAGCGCCCGCCCCAGAAGACGGCGGGCAGGTCCTGCCAGCGGCGCTGCGTCTCCTCGTCCAGGAGGGCCAGGACGATGCGCGTGCGCGCCGGCGGGCGCGCCCCCCGCGCCGCGAAGCGTAGATCGTGGGTCCGCAGCTCCAGGCGCTCGCCCGTCTCCGTCCGCGCCCCCAGCGCCGCCGCCAGC
>CADCTO010000151.1 GCA_902805585.1 uncultured Armatimonadota bacterium
GGCAACCGGGCGGCGCCGGCGGAGCGGCGTCCACGCTGCTGCCCGAGGGCGTGGACCCGCCCATCGCCTACGACGTCGACAACTCGCTGCTGGTGCGCGGCGATCCCGAAGGCCTGGAGGAGCTGCGGGCGATCATCCGCTTCCTCGACATCCCGCCGCGGCAGGTGCAGATCAAGGTCGAGTTCGTGCAGGTCGATATCAACGACCTGGAAGACTTCGGCATAACCTGGGACATCCAGCCCGCCGGGAACATCGACGTCGCGACCAACGCCCTGGGAACGGCCGGGTCGATCTCGATGCTGTTCTCGTCGGGGAACGCGGTCGCCAACCTGCGGGCCACGTTGACGAAGACGACGGGCAACATCCTCCAGTCGCCGATCATCTCGACGATCAACAACGTGCCCGCCTCGATCATCGTCGGCGACAGCGTCCCGATCTTCACGACGAACACGCAGGTGACCGCGAACGGCAACATCATCAACACGCCGGTCGTCAACCTGATCCCCGTCCAGAACGGCCTGCAGATCCTGCCGCGCATCAACGGGGACAACTCGATCACGATGTTCATCCAGCCGCAGCTGCAGACCTTCCAGCTGATCACGTCGCCGGACGGTTCGCAGCAGGCGCCGCAGATCTCGACCCGCGCGCTGACCACCTACCGCCGCATCCAGAACGGCGAGACGATGGTGCTGGGCGGCTTCATCAGCAAGCAGGAGACGCGGCAGAACAACCGGGTCCCGATCCTGGGCGACCTGCCGATCATCGGCTTCCTGTTCCGGTCGCGCTCGCGGCAGGTGCTGGGCAGCGAGACCCTGGTCTTCCTGACGCCCAACATCATCGAGGACCGACAGCTCGGCACGACGGGGGCCGTCTCGGCGCCGCCGACACCCTGACGGCACGGAAACGCGCCGGGCATGGTGTACAATGGAAGGGCCGGGGCGCGGCGCGCCCCGGCCCTTCTGTCGTCGGCACGGAAACGGCCGGACGGCCGCTGGAACCCGGCAGAACACGAAAGAAGAGTCCGAAGAGCAGACCGCATGTTCCGATTTTTAACGTCGGGTGAATCGCACGGGCCGTCCCTGGCCACCATCATCGAGGGACTGCCGGCCGGCATGCCGCTTACGGCCGAGCCGATCGACGCGCACCTGCGGCGGCGGCAGGGCGGCTACGGGCGGGGGGCGCGCCAGAAGATCGAGACCGACAGCGCCGAGATCCTCAGCGGCGTGCGCTTCGGCGAGACCCTGGGCTCGCCGGTCACGCTGCTCGTGCGCAACCGGGACTGGGAAAACTGGAAGGACCGGATGCGGATCGAGCCGCGCCCGGACGGCGACGAGGGGCCGAAGGCGGTCACCGTGCCCCGGCCGGGCCACGCGGACTACGCGGGGCTGGTCAAGTACGGCCACGACGACATCCGCAACGTTCTGGAGCGGGCCTCGGCGCGGAACACGGCCACCCTGGTCGCGGTCGGGGCCGTCGCCCGCGAGCTGCTCGGCCTGTTCGGCATCCGCATCGTCTCCCACGTCGTCCGCATCGGTTCGGAGGCCGCGCCGGACGTGGCGGGCATCACGGCCGACGAGCTGTACGAACAGGCCGAAGCGTCCCCCGTCCGATGCGCCGATGCCGACACGTCGGAGCGCATCGTCGCCCTGATCGACCAGTGCAAGCGCCGCGGCGACACGCTGGGCGGCGTCTTCGAGGTCGTCGCGTTCGGCCTGCCGGTCGGGCTGGGTTCGTACGTCCACTGGGACAAGCGCATCGACGGGCGCGTCGCCCAGGCGCTGATGAGTATCCAGGCCATCAAGGGCGTGGAGTTCGGCATGGGCTTCGCGTCCGGGGCCGTCCCGGGCTCCCAGGTGCACGACGAGTTCACGCCCGGGGACGACGCGCACGGCGGCGGCGTCCAGCGGCTGTCGAACCGGGCCGGCGGCACGGAGGGCGGGATCACCAACGGCGAACCGCTCGTCGTGCGGGCCGTGATGAAGCCCATCGCGACGCTGATGCGCCAGCTCCAGTCTGTAAACCTCCAGACCGGCGAGGCGGCCCCGGCGTTCGCCGAGCGCTCCGACGTCTGCGCGGTGCCCGCCGCCGCGGTCGTCGGCGAGGCGATGGTGGGCATCGCGCTGGCCCAGGCCTTCCAGGAGAAGTTCGGCGGCGACTCGCTCCGCCAAATGCGGGCGGCGTACGAGGCGTACCGGGCGACCTACCAGAAGCCATGAAGAGCAGCGCCCCGCAGAACATCGTGCTGATCGGGTTCATGGGCAGCGGCAAGACGACCGTCGGCCGGGCGCTGGCGCGCCGGCGCGGCTGGCGCTTCGTGGACACGGACGAGCGGATACGGCGTGCGGCGGGCAGGGACGTCCCCGCGCTGTTCGCCGAGGAGGGCGAGGCGGCGTTCCGGGAGCGCGAAGCCGAGATCGTCCGTGAGGTCGCGGCCGGCCAGCGGCAGGTGATCGCGACCGGCGGCGGCGCGGTCCTGCGCCCGGAGAACGTTTCGGCCCTGCGCGAGTCGGGGCTGGTGGTCTGGCTGACGGCCCGGCCCGAGGTGGTCGTGGCGCGCACGCAGCACCGCGCCGCCGACCGCCCCCTGCTCGCGGGAGGCGGCGGGGACCTGCTCGCCCACGTCCTGCGGATGCTGGGTGAGCGCGGGCCGCTGTACCAGGCCGCGGCGCACGTCATCGTGGACACGTCGGACCGGGTCCCGTCGGCCATCGCGGCCGAGATCGAGCGCAGGGCGGAGCGACCCACCCCCCCTGCCCCCCTCCCTCGGAAGGAGGGGGGAGAGGGCTCGATCCCGCCCGATGCCGTTCCGGACGGTCCGGGGGCACCTGCCGTACCACTGGCTCCCCCCTCCTTCGGAGGGAGGGGGGCCGGGGGGGTGGGTTCGTGACTGTCCTGACCGTGGCGCTCGGTGGCGGTCGCGACTACCCGATCCACGTCGGGGGCGGCCTGCTGGCGCGGGCGGGCGAATTGCTGGCGCCCCTGGCGCGTGGCGGCCGCGCGGTGGTCATCACGCAGCCTCCGATCGAGTCGTGCTACGGGGCGGCGGTGCGGGACGCGCTCGTGGGCGCGGGGCTCTCGGTCCGCACGCTGGCGTTCCCCAACGGTGAGCGGTCGAAGACGCTCCGAACGGTGGCGCGGCTTTACGACGGGCTGTACGAGGCGCGCGCAGACCGCAGGACGCTGATCGTCGCCCTCGGCGGCGGTGTCGTGGGCGACGTGGCCGGGTTCGTCGCCGCCTCGTACCTGCGCGGCCTGCCCTACGTGCAGATCCCGACGACGCTGCTCGCCATGGTCGATTCGTCGGTCGGCGGCAAGACCGGCGTGGATTTCCGAAACGGCAAGAACCTTATCGGCGCGTTCCACCAGCCGCGGGCCGTCCTCATCGACACGAACACGCTCGCGACGCTGCCGCGCCGGGACCTGCGCTCGGGCATGGCCGAGGTGGTGAAGTACGGCGTGATCCGGGACCCGGACCTGCTCGACTTCGTCACGAGCCGTGTGAAAGACCTGGCCGGGCTCGACCCCGCCGCCCTGTCCCACGTCGTGGGTCGGTCCTGCCGGATCAAGGCCGACGTGGTGGCGGGGGACGAGCGCGAAGAGACGGGTCTGCGCGCCCTGCTGAACTACGGGCACACGGTCGGGCACGCGCTCGAGGCGGCCACGCGCTACCGGCGCTTCCGGCACGGCGAGGCCGTGGCCATCGGCATGGTCTCGGCCGCCTGCATCGGCGAGGCGGCGGGCGTGACGCCGAGCGAGACACGCGCGGCGGTCGCCGGAGCGCTCAAGGCGCAGCGTCTGCCGCTGGCGGTGCCGGCGGACGTGCCGGCGGCGAGCCTCACCGGCCTGCTTTCGCTGGACAAGAAGGCCGAAAACGGGAAGGCGCGCTTCGTGCTGGCGCGGGGAATCGGGAACGTAGCGCTGCACGGCGACGTCTGTGAGGAGGACGTGCGGGCCGGACTCGCCCTGCAGGCGCGTGAATACGGCGGCGGCGACGCCCCCGCCCCTGCGGAAGGGGCGGCATGAGGTCGCCGCGGGAGGTCGCCCTGTGCGCCTGGTTCGTCCTGACAGCTCTGGCCTTCTGGGGACCGTACGGGGGGCTTCGGGTACCGGAAACGGTGGTGCTTTACGGCGTGTTCCTGCTGACGTTTGTGGCCACGCTCGTGCTGCGCCTGATGAAGGCGCGCGGCGCCGCGCCGCGGGAGCGGGAGGAGGCGGGTGGATAACGAACTGACTGCGGCGGACGCCCCGGAGCGGGGGACGAGCGGAGGCGCCTCCGCCGCTCCGGGCATGATCAACCGCGTGGTGGCGGAACGCTACGAGGTCCTGGAGGCGGTCGGCTCGGGGCCGCTCTTGCAGGCGTTCCGGGCCCGCGACCGCGCCCTGAACCGCATCGTCGCGGTCAAGACGCTGCGGCCCGCGCTCGCCGGCCAGCCGGGCCTGGTCGAACGGCTGCGGGCGGGGCTGGCGACCGTGCTGTCGCTGAACCACCCTAACATCACGCGCGTCTACGACGTCGGCGAGGACGAGGGGGACGGCCTCCTTTTCGTGGCCGAGGAGTTCGTGCGCGGGATCGACCTCAAGGAGCGCATCCGGCGGGTGGCGCCGTTCTCGCTGACCGCCGCGACCGACGTGGCCATCGCGCTCGCCGAGGCGCTGGAGTTCGCGCACGCGCGGGGCGTCGTCCACGGCGACCTGCGCCCCCAGAACGTGTTGATCGGCCCGGAAAGCCAGATCAAGATGACCGGCTTCGGCCTGGCCGGCGCGCAGAGCCTGCTTTCGGACCCCGACACGCTTTTGCGCACCATCCCGTACGCCGCGCCCGACGTGTCGCAGGGGCGTACGCCCACGCAGTCGGGCGACCTGTACGCGCTCGGCGTGGTCCTTTTTGAGATGCTGACCGGCGACCTGCCGTACCCCGGCGACGGCCCCATCCAGATCGCCCTGCGCCACGCCCAGGACCCCGTGCCGACGCCGCGCACGCTGAACCCGGGCGTGCCGCGCGCGCTCGAAGGCATCGTGCAGAAGGCGCTGGGCAAGCGGGCCGGGGAGCGCTACGCGTCCGCTTCGGGCCTGCTCGCCGACCTGCGCGCCGTCCGCGACGCGCTGCGCTACGGCAAGTCGCTCTCCTGGTCCCCGCAGGACCGCCCCTCTACGCCCGAAGCCCCGGCGTCGGCGCCCGTGGACGCCGCCGGGGCTTCGGCGGCCGGCGCTCCCCCGAAACGCGAGAGCGCGGATGCGACGGTCGTCATGCCGACACCGCCGGCGGCCAAAAGCCGCCCGCCGCGGCCCGCGCCCGTCGCTGCCGTGGGGGCCGCCGCGGCCGTCGCCACCGCCGCCGCCCGACCGCAGCCCGAAACACGGGAGGTCCGCGAGCGGAACTGGCTGCTCCCGCTGAACCTGCTCCTGCTGTTCCTGGTGCTGGCGGGCGCGGCGGCGCTGGGCTGGATGACGGTCTATTTCGTAACGCCACCCACCGAGGTGGTCGTGCCGCAGCTCGTGGGCAAGACGGCGGAAGAGGCCCGGGAGCTTGCCGCGCAGGAAAAGTTCGCCCTCAAGGTCGTGGACGAGCAGTTCCGCGACAAGGAGCCCATGGGCGTCATCTACCAGATGAACCCGAGCGCCGGGTACCGTATCCGCGAGAACAAGCCCGTGTCGGTCTGGGTGTCGAAGGGGCCGAAGCTGGTCGAGGTGCCGGACGTGCGCGACATGTCCATCGAGAAGGCGCTGCGCCTGCTGCGGCAGAGCGGCCTGCGGATGGGGGAGCGCACGTCCGAATTCGACCCGCTGGTCGCCCGGGGGAACGTCCTGCGCCAGAACCCCGAGCCGGGCGAGAACCGGCCCCGCAACTCGCCCGTGGATCTCGTCCTGTCCAAAGGCGAGGAGCCCCCGCCCCCGCCGGTGGAGCCGGAGCCCGAGCCGGTCATTCCCGAGCCGGCCCCGCCCCAGAACGGCGGCGCCGGGGGCGAAACGGGCGAGGGGGGCGGCGCCGGCGGCGAGGACCGGCTCCGCGTGTTCACCATCCGCTACCCGGTGCCCAACGACGCGCAACAGCACCGCGTCCGGATCGACGTGACGGACAAAGACGGCACGCGCACGGTCTACGACGAGGTGGTGGAGCCCGGTGCGCGCGTGCAGCACGACGTGGAGGCGGTCGGCAAGAGCATCACCATCCGGCTCTACGACAACGACGCCCTGCGCTCGGAGCAGACGCGGTGAATCCTCCGGGGGAACGCCCGTCCCGAAACGCGCCGCGCGTTTCGCCGTCGCTGCTCGCCGCCGACTTGGGGCGGTTCGCCGACGGCGCCCGCGCGTGCGTGGAAGCCGGGGCCGACTGGCTCCACTTCGACGTGATGGACGGCCGCTTCGTCCCGAACCTGACGTTCGGGGCGGAACTGGTGCGCGCACTCCGCCCGCACTCCGACACGCCGTTCGACGTGCACCTGATGGTCGAGCGGCCCGACGCTTATGTCGAGCCTTTCGCCGAGGCGGGGGCGAGCTCGCTGACCGTGCATGCCGAGGCGTCGCCGCACCTCCAGCGCACGCTGGCGGCCATCCGCGCGGCGGGCTGCCGCGCGGGGGTCGCCCTGAACCCGCACACGCGCCCCGATGTGCTGGCCTACGTCGCGGGCGACCTCGACCTCGTGCTGGTGATGACCGTGAACCCCGGCTTCGGGGGGCAGGAGTTCCTGCCGGCCGCCGCCGGCAAGGTGGCCGACCTGCGCCGCCTGCGGGAGCAGACCGGGGCGTCGTTTCTGATCTCCGTGGACGGCGGCGTGGACGACGAGACGGCCCCGGGTCTGGTGCGGGACGGCGCGGACGTGCTCGTCGCCGGCTCGTTCGTGTTCGGGCACCCGGACGGGGTGTCCGGCGGCGTGGCGGCCCTCCGAGCCGCCGCGGCCGGGGCATGAGCTTTTTCCAGGTCCTGCTCGCCCTGGGTTTCGTCTTCGCCTGCGCCTACACCGTCTTCGGCTACCCGTCCCGCTACGGGGCGCTGTCGGCCCGGTCCCGTCTGTTCCGCACGCTCGGCCTGTTCCTCCTCAACCTTTTGCTCGGCCTGGTGCTTTTGGGCACCGTGCTGCCGTTCGACGAGGGCGTGAGCGCACGCGCCGCCGCCCTCCGCCAGGTCGCCTACTGGCTCGCCTGCCTCTTCCTCGCCCTGTCGCTGATATGCGTCGCCCTGCTGGACTGGCTGGAGTCGATGGCCGCCTACCAGCGCGCGCGGCGCGACATCCTGTACAAGATGGCGCAGGAGGAGCGGGAACGCAAGGAGGCGGAGGGCGGGGACGGGCAGAAACCGGAGCCGCCCGCGTGAGCGCGCCCGCGAGCGCGCCCGACGACGCCTCTCACATGCGCCGCGCCCTGCGGCTCGCCCTGCGCGGGCGGACGCACCCCAACCCGCGCGTCGGCGCCGTCGTCGTCAACGACGGGCGCGTCGTCGGCGAAGGGTTCCACCCGCGCAGGGGCGAGCCGCACGCCGAAGCGTTCGCCTTCGCGGACGCCGGCGAAGCGGCCCGCGGCGCGACGCTGTACGTGACGCTGGAGCCGTGCTCCTTCACCGGCGGCGGGCGCACGCCCTGCAGCCGCCGGTGCCTCGACGCCGGCGTGGCCCGGGTCGTGGTCGCCCACGTGGACCCCGACCCGCGGGTTTCCGGCCAGGGAATCGCGCAGCTCCGGGAGCGGGGGGTGGAGGTGCTCGTCGGCGTGGAGGAGGCGCGGGCGCGGGCGATGAACGCGCCGTACATCAAGCACCGGACCACCGGCCTGCCCTACGTCACGCACAAGGCCGCGATGACGCTGGACGGCAAGATCGCCACGACCACGGGCGACTCGAAGTGGGTCACGGGCGAGGCGGCGCGGGCGCGGGTCCACCGCCTGCGCGATCAGGCCGACGCGATCCTCGTGGGGCTCGGGACGGCGCGCGCGGACGACCCGGCGCTGACCACGCGGCTCCCCGCCGGGAACGGACACGACCCGTTGCGCGTCATACTAGATAGCGGCCTGCGGCTGGCGCCGGAGTCGGCCGTCGTCCAGGTGGCGCGCACGTCCGCGGCGGGTACACTGGTGGTGGGGGCGGAAGGCGCCGACCGGGAGCGCCGGGCGCGACTGGAAGCGGCGGGCGCCGAAGTGGCCCTCCTGCCGCCGGACCGAAACGGGCGCGTGGACGTGACGGCGCTGGCCCGGCATCTGGCGGAACGCGGGGCCCTGTCCGTTGTCTTAGAAGGCGGGGGTGAGGTCGCGGGCTCGTTCTGGGAGGCCGGCCTCGTCGATAGGGTTTTATTTTTCATCGCGCCCCGGATCGTGGGGGGGCGCGCGGCAAAGACCCCGGTCGAAGGCGCGGGGCGCGCGGCCATGGCGGACGCGATTCGGATCGGCAGGCTCCGGGTTCGACGGTTCGGGCCGGACGTGGCGCTTGAGGGGGAGGTAGAGGCTTTACATGTTCACGGGCATCATTGAGACGTTGGGGAAGGTGGCGGACATCGAGCGGACGCCGGAGTCGGCGCGCCTGACGGTCGCGGCCGGCGCGGTCGCCGAGGACGTGGCGCTCGGCGATTCCGTGGCGGTGGACGGCGTGTGCCTGACGGTCACGGACGTCGCGCCGCCGCACATCCGCTTCGACGCCGTTTATGAGACGATGCGCAAGACGACGCTCGGCATGCTCCAGCCCGGGGATCCCGTAAACCTGGAGCGCGCGCTGCCGGTCGGCGGGCGGCTCGGCGGGCACATCGTGCAGGGGCACGTCGACGGCACGGGCCGCATCGCGTCGATCCGGCCCATCGGCAACTCCTGGTTCATCTACATCGACGCCGCGCCCGAACTGATGCGCTACGTCGTCGCCAAGGGTTCGATCTCCGTCGACGGCATCTCGCTCACCGTCGCCGAGGCCGAGGACCGCACGTTCGCGGTCTCCATCATCCCGCACACCTGGGAGCACACGAACCTCCAGCACAAGCGGGCGGGCGACAGCGTCAACATCGAGTGCGACATCCTGGGCAAGTACGTCGAGAAGATGCTGGGCGGCTACGGCGTCGGCGCCGCGGCGACCGACGAGCGGCGCGACCGCGCGGGGGTCTCGATGGACCTGCTCACCCGCTCCGGCTACGTGGCGACGGAGACCGAAACGCAGCCCTGGTAAGGGAGTGCGCGGCAGGGGGGCGCTGTCCCCTGCCGCGCGTGAAATGGCCTGAAATGACGACACCAGAGACGACGGGCGACCACCTGTCGTTCGCGCGCATCGAAGACGCGATCGAAGACATCGCCAGCGGCAAGATGGTGGTCCTCGTCGACGACGAGGACCGCGAGAACGAGGGCGACTTCGTGATGGCCGCCGAGTTCATCACGCCCGAAGCCATCACGCTGATGACGCGTCACGCCAGCGGCATCATCACCGTGCCGATGCCGGAAGATCGGCTGCGCGCCCTGCACCTCGACCTGATGGTGCGGGAAAACAGCGAAAGCATGAAGACCGCCTTCACGGTCACCGTGGACGCCCGCGACGGGACCACGACCGGCAGCAGCGCGGCCGACCGCGCGCTGACGATCCGCAAACTGGCCGACCCCAGAGCCCGGCCGACCGACTTCAACCGGCCGGGCCACGTCAACCCGCTTATGGCCCGCCGCGGCGGCGTGCTCAAGCGCGCCGGCCACACCGAGGCCGCCGTGGACCTGATGCGCCTGGCGGGCCTGCAGCCGGTCGGCGTCATCTGCGAGATCATGGACGACCGGGGCGAGATGGCGCGCCTGTCCGACCTGACCGAACTGGCCCGGCGCTTCGACCTGAAGCTCATCGCCATCGCCGACCTGATCAAGTACCGGCGGCGGACCGAAAAGCTGATCAAAAAGGTCGCCACGACGAAACTCCCCACCCGCTACGGGGATTTCGTCGCCCACGCCTACCAGTCCGACGTGGACGAAAACGACTACGTCGCGTTCGTGATGGGCGACCTGCGCGGCGCCGGCCCGACACTCTGCCGCATCCACTCGTCCTGCGTCACAGGCGACCTTCTGGACTCGCTGCGCTGCGACTGCGGCGACCAGTTGCATCTCGCCCTGCAGAAGATCAGCAAGGAGGGGCGCGGCGTGCTGCTGTACATCGAGCAGGAGGGGCGCGGCATCGGGCTCGTCAACAAGATGCGCGCCTACGAGCTGCAGGACCGGGGCGCGGACACCGTCGAGGCCAATGAACTTCTGGGCATGAAAGCGGACTTGCGCGACTACGGTATCGGCGCGCAGATACTCGCCGACCTGGGCATCAAGAAGATGCGCCTGATGACCAACAACCCGGCCAAGCGCACCGGTCTGGAGGGGTACGACATCGAGATCGTCGAGACCGTGCCGCTGCGGGCCACGCCCAACCCCCACAACGCCCGCTACCTCCAGACCAAGCACGAGAAGATGGGGCACTTCCTCGCCGGTGAAGTGGAACCCTCGGCCAACGGCGCCGAAGACGACACCCCGTAACGTAGCGCCCGGCCGGCCGGTGCGCATGGAAAGGCAACCCGATGCGTTTGATCCCGTTCGCACGACCCTACCTCCCGATCCTTCCGGCGCTCGCCGCCGTCTTTTTTGCCGGTACGGCGGCCCGCGCCGACGTGAAGATCGTCTCCGAATTGAACGTGACCGGCCTGCCGCAGTCGCAGACCCGGCAGAAGTTCCCCCAGTCGGTCACCACCTTCTACAAGGGCGACAAGAGCCGCACCGAGCTCGGGAACAAGGTGACCATCTACGACGCCGCGACCGACAAGCTGTACACGCTGGACCCGGCGAATAAGACCTACACGGCGATGACCCCGCAGGAGGCGGCCCAGAAGGGCGCGGGCCTGCTCGCGCTGCTGAAGGTGGACGTCACCGCCGACGTGAAAGAGGGCGAGACCATCAAGACCATCGCGGGCAAGCAGGCCCGCAGCCAGACGTTCACGGCCACCATCGGCCTGGGCTTCGAAGGCTCGCCGACGGGTTCGCTCGCCAGGGTGAAGATCGAGGGCGAGCAGTGGGCGACGGACGCCGTGATGCTGTCGGCCGCTGCGCAGCGTGTGGCGGCTGCCGGGTTCGCCCAGAGCCTGGGCCCCCTGGTGCAGAACGCCAAACCTTTGACCGATAAGCTCGCCACGCTGAAGGGCACGCCCCTGTCGCGGCGCGTCGTCGCCACGGTCACGTCGGATCAGGAACTGCCCGGCCTGCCGGACGGGCCGGTCGTGGCGACCCTGGACGCCAGATCGGTGAGCGAAGGCCCGCTGGACGACGCGCTCTTCGCGGTCCCGGCGGATTATAAACTGGCCGAAACGCCCCCGCCCGCCGCTCCCGCGCTCCCGGGGTCCTAGGCAGGAACTCCCTCGCTTCAGGGCGAACCTGACGGGGCTATGCCGACTTTCTACGAGGGGAACCTGGTCGCCACCGGCCTGCGCTTCGGCGTCGTCGTGTCCCGATGGAACGACTTCATCACCGAGCGCCTGCTGGAAGGCGCGCTGGACACGCTGACGCGCCACGGCGCGGACCCGGAGGCGGTCGAGGTCGCCCGCGTCCCCGGGACGTTCGAGGTGCCGCTGGCCGCGCAGCGCCTGGCCGGTTCCGGACGCTACGACGCCGTGATCTGTCTGGGGTGCCTGATCCGCGGCTCGACGCCGCACTTCGACTACATCGCGGGGCAGTGCACGTCCGGCATCGGGCAGGCGATGCTCCAGTCGGGCGTGCCGGTCACCTTCGGCGTCCTGACGGTGGACACCATCGAGCAGGCCATCGAGCGCGCCGGCACCAAGGCCGGCAACAAGGGCGGGGAGGCCGCCGGGGCCGCCATCGAGATGGCGAACCTGCTTAAATCCCTGCCCGGCAGGGAGGTGGAAAAGTGATGCCGCTCCGCTTCGGTGCGCACATGCCCACGGCGGGTGGCCTGCACAAGGCCGTGACCGGCGGCGCGGCCATCGGCTGCGACGCCGTGCAGCTTTTCACCTCCTCCCCGCGCCAGTGGAAAAGCCCGGACCTCGACACCGCCGTGATCCGCCAGTTCCGTCGCGCGGTCGAGAAGACCGGTATGGACCCGCTCATCGCCCACGACTCCTATTTGATCAATCTGGCGGCGAAAGACGACGCGCTGCTCCAAAAGTCCCGGCAGGCGTTCCTGGACGAGATGCGTCGCGCCGAGGCGCTGGGGCTGGACTATGTCGTCACGCACATGGGCGCCCACACCGGGTCCGGCGAGGAGGCGGGTATCGCGCGGCTGTGCGAGAGCCTGAACTGGCTCCACCGGCAGATCCCTGATTTCCGGGTGCGGGTCGCGCTGGAAACCACGGCCGGACAGGGCACGTGCCTGGGCGCGAGCTTCGACCACTTTCCCCAGATTTTGGCGCTGGTGGAGGAGGCGGACCGGCTGCGCGTCTGCCTGGACACCTGCCACATCTTCGTGGCCGGCTACGACCTGTGTACGTCCGAGGCGGTTCAGGCGACGCTCGACGAGTTCGACCAAAAGGTGGGGCTGGACCGCCTGTGCTGCATCCACGCCAACGACGCCCTGAAGACCTGCGGCTCGCGCGTCGACCGGCACGCCCACATCGGCGAGGGCTGCATCGGCGACGACGGCTTCAAGGCGGTGCTCGCCGACCCCCGCCTGCCCGAAGGCATCCCCATCATCGTCGAGACTCCCGAGTCGGAAACCATGCACCAAGTGAACGTGTGGCACCTGCGCCGCCTGGCCGCCGCATCGCGTCCCTACGTCTAGGAGGCGAGACCCGGTGCGGACCCGTGCGATGGAAGTCGAGGACGCGCCCGCCGTCGCGGCGCTCTCCGTGCAGCTCGGTTATCCCGCGACGGCGGGCGAGATGGAGCGCCGGATGCTGCTGCTCCGGGAGAACGCGGATCACGGCCTGTTCGTGGTGGAGGACGCCGGAGGCGGCGTGGTCGGGTGGGTGCACGTGTGCGGGGAGCACCTGTTGGTGTCTCCCCCGTATGCCGAGGTCGGCGGGCTGGTCGTGGACGATGAGGCGCGCGGCGTGGGGGTGGGGCGCGCCCTGATGGCCGAGGCCGAGCGGTGGGCGCGTGGGCGCGGATACCGCGACGTGCGCGTGCGCTCCGGCACCGCCCGCACGGGGGCGCACGCGTTCTACCAGAGGATCGGCTATCGGCTCGTCAAATCCCAGCACCGGTTCGTGAAGACGCTGGAGTAGCCCGCGTCAGGCAAAAAGTCATGCTGTTTTACGTGAAGGAGCGGGCGCAGCGGCGCCTGCGCGATGTCCAGGCCGCGATCTACCGGGAGCACGTGCCGCTGGCCCCGATCCGGTTCCACCAGGGGAACGCGGAAGGCGCCGAGGCGCCGGACTTCGATGACTCGGCGTGGGGCGAGGTCGGCGTCGGGCACGCGTGGCGGGACGCGGAGAGCGCGGCGTGGCTTCGCGGGCAGTTCACGGTACCGGTGGGGTGGGCGGGGGAGCGCGTCGGGCTGTGGATCGACATCAAGGACGCCGAGCCGCTGCTGTACCTCGACGGCCGGCCCGCGCAGGCGCTGGACTACAACCACCAGGACGTGCTGCTGTATGACCCGGCGCAAGGCGGCGAGATGCACGCGTTCGCCGTCGAAGCGTATGCTCCGTCGCGCGGCGGGGCGTTCGAGGTCCGGGCCGCCGACCTTGTGCGCGTCGACCGCGACGCCTACGCCCTCTACTTCGACATGACCGTTGCTCTGGAGGCGCTCGAAGTGCTGCCGGACACGGGCCGCGAGTACCAGGGTGCGCTGCTCGGCCTGGACGCGGCGGTGCAGGCGCTGGACTATACGGAATCGGACCCGTCCGAGCCGCCGCAGGGGACGCACCGCGACCTGCGGCGTCCCGTGCGCACGGAGGCGTTCTACGCGTCGCTGCCGGCGGCACGGCAGGCGCTGCGGCGGGAGTTCTTCGACCGCTTCCCCGCCGATCCCGAACGCGAACCCGCTCTGGTGCTGTCCGGCCACGCGCACATCGACGTGGCCTGGCTGTGGACGCTGGAAAACACGCGCAAGAAGTGCGGTCGGACGTTCGCGACCGCCCTGCGCCTGATGGAGGAGTACCCCGAGTACGTCTTCACGCAGTCGCAGCCGCAGCTCTACGCCTACACCCGGGACCGTTACCCCGACCTGTATGAAGGCATCAAACGGCGGGTGGCGGAGGGGCGCTGGGAGCCGACGGGGGGCATGTGGGTCGAGCCCGATGTGAACGTGCCCTCCGGCGAAAGTTTGATCCGGCAGGCCCTGTTCGGCAACCGGTTCTTCCGGCAAGAGTTCGGCAAGACCACGCGCTGCCTGTGGCTGCCCGACACGTTCGGCTTCCCCGCGACGCTGCCGGGGATCATGAAGGGCTGTGGGCTCGACTTCTTCCTGACCACGAAGATGGCCTGGAACCAGTTCAACAAGATCCCGCACGACACGTTCACGTGGCGCGGGCTGGACGGCAGCACGGTCCTGGCCCACTTCGTCAAGAACATCAACAACCCGGTGACCGTAGGCACGGCGTCCGCCGAGTGGCGGGAGTATAAGCAGAAGTCGGTCAGTGATGAAGTCCTGGTCACGTACGGCTTCGGCGACGGGGGCGGCGGGCCGACGCGGGCGATGATAGAGACCGGGCGCCGGCTAAGGAATCTGGCGGGCCTGCCCCGCGCCGCGTTCGGTACCGCCGAGCCGTTCTTCGAGCGCCTCGCGGGGCGCGTCACGGGCAGCCCGCGTCTGCCGACCTGGGACGGGGAACTGTACCTGGAATACCACCGCGGCACCTACACGTCGCAGGCCCGGACCAAGCAGGCGAACCGCAAGAGCGAGGTCCTGTACCACAACGCCGAAGTCTTCTCTGCCCTGGCGATGGTGGAACTGGAGACGGAGTACCCGCAGGACGCCCTGAACCGGGGCTGGGAGTCGATCCTGCTGAACCAGTTCCACGACATCCTTCCCGGGTCGTCCATCGCGTCGGTATACGAGGACGCGGCGCGCGACTATGCGCGGGCCGGGGAACTGGGGGAGGGGGCGCTGAACGCCGCCCTGGACGCCATCGCGAAGCAGGTGGACGCGCGGCGCGATTCGGTCGTCCTGTTCAACCCGACCGACACCGTCCGGCCCGCCGAAGCCGCGCGCATCGTTCTGCCGTCCGATCTGGGCGACGTCGAGTTCACGGACCAGAACAACGCGCCGCTGCCCGCGCAGGCGGTCGGGGAGGCGGATGGGCAGCGGACGTTCCTGGTCAGCGTCCCGGACGTGTCGCCGCTGGGCTACCAGACGCTGACCGTCTATCCGGCCAGCGGCCCCCCGGAAGGTTCGACAGTGCGCGCGGAAGTCGGAGGCACGGCACGTCTCGAAAACGACTTCGTTCGCGTGGCCTTCGACGCGGCCGGCGAGATCGTGTCGCTCGTCCACAAGATCGAGGACGAGGACAGTGGCGAGGTGACGGAGCGTGAAGTCATCGCGCCGGGCGCCACGGGGAACGCGCTCGTCCTGTTCGAGGACAAGCCGCTCAACTACGACGCCTGGGACATCGACATCTACTACCAGAGCAAGCCGTACCCCCTGCGCGAGATCGGCCGGGTCGAGAGCATCGACGTCGTCGAGAACGGGCCGGTGCGGGCGGGCATCGAGATCAAGCGCCGCTTCCTCCGCTCGACGATGACGCAGCGCGTGTACCTCTACGCCCATACGCCGCGCCTTGAATTCGCAACCGAGATCGACTGGCAGGAGCGCTCGATGCTCCTCAAGGCCGCCTTCCCTGTCCGGGTGAACGCGAACCGCGCCACCTACGAGATCCAGTTCGGTTCGGTCGAGCGGCCGACGCACGGCAACACGTCGTGGGAGCAGGCGCGCTTCGAGGTCTGCGGGCACAAATGGGCCGACCTGTCGGAAGGCGACTACGGCGTGAGCCTTCTGAACGACTGCAAGTACGGCTACGACATCCAGGGCAACGTGCTGCGCCTGACACTGCTCAAAGGCGCGGAGTCGCCGGACCCGGACGCCGACCGGGGCCGCCACACCTTCACCTACGCCCTGCTGCCCCACGGCGGCGACTGGCGCATGGAAACGGTGGACGAAGCGTATGCGCTGAACTACCCGCTGCTGTCGCGCTTCGTCCGCGAGCCCTCGGGCGGCACGCTCCCCCTTACCTACAAGTTCGCCACCGTCGATGACACCCGGGTCGTCCTCGAAACCATCAAGAAGGCCGAGGACGGCGACGGCATCGTCATCCGGCTCTACGAAGCTATGAACACGCGCGGCACGGCGACGCTGACGCTGGGCTTCGAGATCAAAGAGGCGTTCGCGGTCAACCTGGTCGAGGAGAACCCCCGGCCCGTCGCGCACACGCGCAACGCCATTACCTTCGAGTACCAGCCCTTCGAGATCAAGACCTTCCTGGTCACGGTGCGGAGGTGAGCATGGCGGACGAACCCGCGTCGGACGGTCTCCCGCCGCTGAGCGCCGCCGAAGCCGTCCTCGCCGCGAGCCTCGGAGGCTCGGTGCGCCTGGAAGTCGATGAGATATTGCGAGAACGAGGGCGCAACCGGGTCGTTCGTTGCCGGGTTTCCGCAGGTCCGCCGAAAGCCCCGGCGAGCGTCATCGTGAAAGCCGCCGTGGGCGAAGACAACCAGCCCTTCGACGCCGCCGACGGCACGCACGAGGGACCCGCGTGGCGGCTGTTCAACGAATGGGCGAGTACGCGCTTTCTCGACCTGCTGCCCGCCGACCCACCGCTCGGCGCGCGGCTACTGGGTGGGGACCGCACGGCGGGCCTGCTGGTCCTTGAAGACCTGGGGCCGGGCCAGGCGCTCGCCGACGTGCTCCAGGGGGACGACCGGGGGCGGACGGAGGAGGCGCTGCTCAGTTACGCCGCGTCGCTGGGCCGGATGCACGCGCTCACCGCCGGACGCGACGCCGCATGGGCGCGCCTGCGGAGCGAAATGGGGGGCGGGGGAACGCCGCGCGAGCCGGAAGGCGTCCACTGGCTTCGTGAGGCCGCGGAGCCGTTCCGGGCGCAGTGTGAGGCGCTGGAGGTGCCGCTCGCCCGCGGCTTTGACGAGGAGGCCCGTGCAGTTCAGCAGACGCTGAGCGAGCCGGGCGCTTTTCTCGCCTTTACCCCCGGGGACACCTGTCCGGACAACCACCGCCTCATCCCCGAGGGCTACCTGCGCTTCTTCGACTTCGAATTCAGCTGCTTCCGACACGCTCTGCTCGATGCCGCCTACTTCTACGCCCCCTTTCCGACCTGCTGGTGCGTGAACCGATTGCCGCGGGATCTGACGGACGCGATGGAGCGGGTCTACCGCACGGAGTTGGTCCAGGGGTGTACACAGGCCGCCGAGGATGGCTTCCCCGCGGCACTTAGTCACGCCTGCGCGTTCTGGACGATTACCACGCTGAAGTGGGGGCTGGAGGCCGCGCTGAAGGAGGACCATCCCTGGGGCATCGCGACCCTTCGCCAGCGCCACCTGCTGCGCCTGGAGAACTTCGCGGAGCGGGCCGAGCGCCTGGGCCATTTGCCGGCGATCTCGGACACCGCGCGTGCGCTGGCGGCGAAGCTGAAAGCCTTGTGGCCGGAGGTGCCCGCGATGCCACTCTACCCGCCGCTGCGCGCGGCCGCGGCCGCGGGAAAGGACGGACCATGACACCCGAACCCGACAAAACGAATGCCGTTTCAACGTATGCGGAGGCCGGCGTCGATATTAACGCCGCGAGTGAGACCGTGCTGCGGATGAAGGAGCACATCCGCTCGACGTTCACCCCGAACGTGCTGGCCGACGTGGGCAGCTTCGGAGGCATGTACGCGCTGGACCGCAACGGCGTCCGCGAACCGGTCCTCGTGTCCTCCATCGACGGCGTCGGCACCAAGCTCAAGATCGCTTTCCTGATGAACCGGCACGACACGGTCGGGCGCGACCTGGTCTGGCACTGCGCGAACGACATCCTGGTCCAGGGGGCGCGCCCGCTGTTTTTCCTCGATTACTTCGCGACCGCCAAACTGGACCCGAGGATCGCGGCCGAGGTGGTCAAGGGGATGGCGGACGGCTGCCGCGCCGTCGGCTGCGCGCTCCTGGGCGGGGAGACGGCCGAGATGCCGTCCATGTACGCCGAGGGCGAGTACGACCTGGCCGGCTGTATCGTGGGACTGGTGGACCGCGGGCGCATCATCGACGGGCGCCGCGTGACGCCCGGCGACGCGCTGATCGGGCTGGCTTCGGACGGCCTGCACACCAACGGCTACAGCCTCGCCCGCCACGCCCTCCTGGAGAAGGCGGGCCTGAACGTGGACCGGTACATCCCGGAGTTGGGCAAGACGCTGGGTGAAGAGCTGCTCGCGCCGCACCGCTGCTACGCGCCCGCGCTCCTGCCGCTCCTGAACGAGTTCGACATCCACGCCCTCGCCCACATCACCGGCGGCGGTTTCTACGACAACATACCGCGCTCGCTGCCTGCCGACTGCCAGGCTCTCGTGGACCGCCGCTCCTGGGAGCCGGCCCCGATCTTCCGCCTGATCCAGGAGGCCGGCAACATCGCCGACAACGAGATGTTCCGCACGTTCAACATGGGCATCGGCATGGTGCTGGTGGTGGGTTCCGAGGTCGCCATGCAGATCGTCCAGCGCCTGAACGCGGCCGGCGAGGACGCCGCCCTCATCGGCCAGATCGCCCGAGGCAACAACGAGGTGCAGGTGGTGTAAAGTTAGGTCTTCCAGATGAGCGGGTTGACGGTGTCGTCGTTCAGCACGTCCCCGACCTTCAGCGAGGCGAAGTAGTCGTCGGGCAGGATGTTTTTCGTGCCGTTGAACGTCGCGCGGTCGGGCATGTAGGCGCAGGTCATCGCGCGGCGGGGCTTGTTGGTCATGTTGGCGCCCGCGCCGTGCGCCGTCAAACCGTTGTGGAACACGGCCGAGCCCGCGGGGCAGGGACAGCCGACGGTCTCGACCTGCCGCCACTCCGGGTAGACCTTGAACAGGTCCGCCTGCTTCTCGCCGATCCCCACGTTCTCGAAGCGGGCCGTCTTGTGGCTGCCGGGGATGTAGAAGAGGGCGCCGTTGGCGAGGGTCACGTCGTCCAGGGCCACCCAGATCGAGATCGCGTCGCGCGAGGAGAACGACCAGTACGGGTTGTCCAGATGCCAGCCGGTCGGGTTGCCGAACGGCGGCTTGATCAGCGCCTGGTCGTGCCAGATGCGGATGCCGTCCACGCCCGCCAGCGTCCCGGCCGCCTTCCCCAGCCGCTCGTCGTGCATCAGGTCGTGCATCCCTGCATGGGTTTCGGCGAGCTTCAGGCATTGCGTGAAGACCTGCGCGTAGTAGCTGTCGGGGTCGCCCTGGTTGGTCAGGTTCCACTTGCCCCCGACGCCGGCCCGTGACGCCAGCCGCTCCTCGACCGCCTCGTCCGTGCAGCGCCGCCACGTTTCCAGTTCGTCGGCATTCAAGAAGCCTTCCAGGACAACAAAGCCGTTGTCGCGGTACAGGGTGATTTGCTCATCGGTGAGTCGGTCGTTCATAACGTTCCTTCAACAAATGCGTCCGCGTTTGGCGGCGGTCCCGTGTGCAACGGGGTTGTCGCCGATCCAGCGCTCGTCGATGGGTTCGGAGGCGAGCTGGTAGCGCGTGTCGGACGAGAGACGGACCTGGTTGGAGCCGTTGTCCAGGCTGGCGTGGATCGTCGCCATGCTGAACACCAGCACGTCGCCAGCGCGGTAGTCGGCGGTCAGCCAGCGGCCGCCCAACTCGTCGCGCAACGCGGGCGGGTCGTGCGAGAACGCGCCGTCCCAGTCCCGGCCGGACCCGTCCCAGTGCTCCCAGTGCATCTGGCCGGACCGCACCTTCTCCGCGTTCGGGCCGTTCTCGCAATAGGAGTCGACGTCCTGCTGGAGGTAGGCGCCCGTCCGGTCCATACGGCGGTGCGAGTTTTCCAACAGCATCAGGCCACCGATGGACATGGGGATGTCGCCCAGCGGGGTCCACGCCGTATACAGGCTGCGCGTGCCGCGCCCCATGTACACGATGTCGCAGTGCGGCGCGGTCCCCCGGCCCGGCGTGACGGCGCGCATCCACGTGTAGTCGAAGTGGCGCACCGGGCCGCCCAGGAACCGCGCGAAGAACGCCATCATCGGGCCGTCGTACAAAGCGCGCAGCAGGGGCGCGTTGTCGCGGGCCAGGTCGGGCATGAAGTACGAGTGCCTCCCCGGCGCTACGACGGCATCGGCTACCGGGTGCGCCGGATCCAGCCATCCCTGTTGCGCCAGGCGTTCGAGGATGATCCGGCGGGCGTCGAGGACCTCGTCCCGGTCCAGGAGGCCGGGCAGGAACAGGTAGCCGTCTTCGCGCATGCGTCCGCGCAACCCCTCGGCGTCGCCGAGCAGGTCCGCCGAGTCCCGCAGCCGCCCGAACGCTTCGGGCGACGTGTCGAGCGGCTTCCGCACCGCGGTGAGCGACGGCGTCTGGGGCGACGTCGTGGTCGTCATCGGTCTGCTTCCTTTTACCGCGTGTAGAGGAGCGGGTTCAGCTCGCTCGCGGCCGGGTCGCCCGGTTTGCGGCCCGGGAACCAGCGGCGCAGATCGTTCTCGCGGCTGCTGCTGTCCGGCGGCGTGATGCGCGCGCCGTCTTCGAGGTAGATGATGGTCATCACCTCGCGTGTCGTGGTCGGGGATGCGTTACCGGGCGCGCCGTGCAGGGTCCAGCCGTTGTGGAACGTGGCGTCGCCCGCGCGCATGGACCCGACGGAATCGACCGGGAAGCCTTGCTCCTGGACGAACGCGGCCCAGCGCGCTTCGGAATCGTCCGAGATGTTCTCCGGGCCCATGTAGCCGAGCCGTTGCGAGCCGCGCGCGAAGCGCATCGTCCCCATGTCGGCGTCGGCGTCCACGAGCGGCATCCAGAGGGTGACGCACTTCACGCCGTCGAGCGGCCAGTACTGCTGGTCCTGGTGCCACGGCGTGTGCCCGCCGCCCGCCTCTTTATAGAGCGCCTGGTCGTGGTACAGCCGCACGCCGGAGACGCCCATCAGATCGGCGGCGATCTTGGCGAACCGGCGCGCCGTGGTGAACTTCGCGACCTCCGGGCTCTGCTCCCAGATGTTGCCGAACTGGATGAACGCCTTGCCGTACGTGTCGCGCTCGTGGAGCGGCTTGTAGCCCCGGGCGTACTCGTTGGTCAGGCCGGTGATGACTTCGCGGTAGGCCGCGGCCTCTTCCGGCGAGGCGACGCCGCGGAGCAGGATGTAGCCGTTGTCCTGGTAGCTCCGGATCTGGTCCGATGTCAGGGGGTAGTCGCTGGACAGGTCGGGCAGTTCCGACGCGCCGCGCCCCGCGCTGAGCAGGGAAGCCATGTGGCAAAACCTCCATTTTACCTATCCCCCTGCCCCCTTCCCTGACAAGCCCTTCGGGAGGGAAGGGGGAGCCGGCGGCACGGGCAAGGCGAGTTGCACCGGGGCTCTCCCTGCCCCTCCTGGGCTCGCTCTAGCCCACTCCCCGTGCGTAGGAGAGGGTGGACGGCTCCCCCTTCCCTCGGCGAAGCCGCTCGGCAGGGAAGGGGGCAGGGGGATAGGTTTCATGTATAGTATTCCCGCCTGGCGCGAGAAAGAATGGAATCTTTGGTAAAATGCTTGTACCTTTTGGGAAAGGCCGCCCGAGACGAATGGAGACCAGGGTCCTTTTCCGTAACGACGTCGGCACTCCGCTGGGGCGGCTGACGCTGGCCGGGTCGATCCGGAACGGGCAGGGGGTCGTGCCGGCGCACCCGCTGCGCGTCTACGGCAGCTACGCCGTCATGTACCTGTGGGAGGGCAGCGGCCGCTACGAGGACGCCAGCGGCCGGCGTCGAACGGTGCGGGCGGGCGACCTGGTCGTGGTCTTCCCGGAACTCGCGCACTCCTACGGACCGCGTGCCGCCGGCGAGCGCTGGAGCGAGCTGTATATCGTCTTCGACGGGCCGGTCTTCGACCTGTGGCGGCAGACGGGTCTGCTGGATTCGGCGCAGCCCGTCCACCGCCTGGAACCGGTGGAAGAGTGGCTGGGAAAGCTGAAGGCCATCGCGGAGGCACCCCGCCCCACGACCGCGGCCGAGCGGCTTCGCGAGCTGTGCCGGTTCCAGGGGCTCCTGGCCGAGGCGCTCGGGGTACACCCCGCGCGGGAAGCGGAACCCGGCGAGATGCGCTGGCTCGCCCGGGCCCGCGGCCTGCTGGAGACGGACCTCAGCCTGGAGATAGACCTGTCCGATGTCGCCGCCGAGGTCGATCTGTCGTACGAGAACTTCCGCAAGCGGTTTCAGCAGCAGGTCGGCGTGTCGCCGGCCCGCTATCGCGCGACCAAACGGATCGAGGCGGCGCGCGACCTGCTGCGCTACACGCAGATGACGAACCGCCAGGTCGCCGAGTCGCTGGGCTTTTCCGACGAGTTCCACTTCTCGAAGCGCTTCAAGCAGATCGCCGGCACCACGCCGCGCGCGTTCCGCCAGCGGCTGGCCGGGACCGAGGAGGCGACGCGTACGATATGACGGAGCGGCCCCTGCGCGAGCGCTTCCCCGCTGCCGACCGCGCCGCCCTGCAGCGGCGCGGTCTGGTGGCCGTGTCGGTGTGCGACACGGCGCGGGGCGCGTCCTATCACAACGAGTACGCTCGCGTCCCGATCCGTTCGGCTTCGATCATCAAGGTCCCGTTGCTGCTCGCCGCCCTGGACCAGGCCTATAAAGACAGGCGTGACCTGTCGCCCGCGGAGCGTGCCGACGCCGAGGCGATGATCCGCCGCAGCGACAACAACGCCACCACGCGCTTCTGGCAAGCGCTGGGGCCGGAAGCCGTCATTGCATGGATGCGCGCTCCCGGGGGCATGCAGGGCACCCGCATCGCGCCCGAGAACCCGAACTGGTGGGGCTACACCCGCACCACGAGCCGGGACATGGCCGCGCTCCTCGGGCGGCTTGCCGCGCACACACTCTTGACGCCAGCCCTCTGCGACTACGCTCTCGCCGAGATGCGTCGCGTCATCCCGTCGCAGCGCTGGGGTCTGCCGGAGGTCCACGCCGCCCCCGACCGCGTGGCGGTCAAGAACGGCTGGTACCCGGAGGAAGACGCGGGCAAGGTGTGGCGCGTCCACACGGTCGGCGTCGCTCCCGTCGGCACGGAAGAGCGGCGCGCCGTGATTGCCGTCCTCACCCGCTACCCGCTCGAACTCGGCATGGCCTACGGCCAGGAGACCTGCCGCCGCGTCGCCCACGAGGTGTTTGGAGAGTTCGGCGGGGGATCGGTGAGCCGACGTGAAGTGCTCCTTTAGAAGTTTGCCCGGCAGGAGTTCTCGCCTTCGTCGTTGAACCGCCTACCACGGCTTGTGTTTCCGGCGAACGATGACAGGGGAGTCACGTATGAATCGAACGGCTTTGGTGGGGCTGAGTTTCCTCGCGATCTTTCTGTTGTGGCCGCTCCTCCTCCGGCCGGGGCTCGCGGGGGAGCCGCAAAACCTGCCAAAGGCGTTCATCGAGGGCACGGGGCCGGGCTGGAAGGCGCTGGGGCAGGCGGATTTCGTCAACGTCAACGGCCAGCCGGACACGTGGGCCTGGCAAGGCGACCTGTTGCGCTGCTCGGGGCAGCCGGTCGGCGTCCTGCGCACCCGGCAGCCGTTCACCAACTTCGAGCTGGTCGTGCAGTGGCGTCATCTGAAGGCCGCCGGCAATTCGGGCGTCTTCGTGTGGGTGCCCGAGGCGTCGCTCAAGGATTTGAAGCCGGGCGCGCTGCCGCATGGCGTCGAGGTGCAGATCCTCGACCACGGGTACACCGAGCAGTACGAGAAGCAGTCGGGGAAAAAGGCCGACTGGTTCACCACGAACGGCGACGTCTTCCCGGTCGGGGTGACGAAGTTGAAACCGTTCCCCCCGTTGTCCCCCGACGGCTCGCGCAGCTTCCCCCGCAAGCCGCTCAGCAAAGGCGTCGGCGAGTGGAACCACTACTACGTCCGGGCCATCAATGGCGAGGTGCGTCTGTGGGTCAACGGGGAGGAGGTCTCCGGCGGGACCGGCGCCGACCCGCGTACCGGCTACCTGTGCCTCGAATCCGAAGGCTCGCCGATCGAGTTCAAGAACCTCCGCGTCCGCGAACTGCCGTAAGCCGTCCGTCCCGGCCGCGGTGAACAGCGGGCGTCCGTCCCCCGGCGTGAACGCCGGGGGACGGACGCCGCCAGGGGCGACCGGCGTCAGTTCATCTTGACCGGGGCTCCGTTCTGGGCGCCGGACTTCCAGGCGGCTTCGGTCAGCTCGATGGTGCGCAGGCCGCAGATCGGCGGCGCG
>CADCTO010000152.1 GCA_902805585.1 uncultured Armatimonadota bacterium
GGACGCGCTACTGGAACCTGGACGGCGACAAGGCAGTGTACGAGTGGGACGCACTGGCGGTGCGCTGGGTCATGACCTTCGGCGACCGCCCGGCGGGCGAAGCCGACCGCCCCGAGGACGAATAGCGGTTCTGGCTACGGCCCTTGCCCGAGCAGGCCGGCGATGACGGTGGGCTCGTCCGGGCGCGGGTCCGCCCAGAACCAACCGACCTCCAGCGCGAAGCCGTCCACCTGCGCCGCCGCGATCACCCCGTTTTCGTGCTCGCTCTCCTGGTAACTGCCGTCCCCCTGGCGACGCAGCGCGCGCACCTGCCGGCGCCCCTGGTCGATGAACCACATTTCCGGAACACCGATGGTCCGGTAGTCCGTTTCGAGCGCGAGGATGTCCGAAGGACGGTCGTTCGGCGACACGAATTCGGCGATGAAGTCGGGGGTGCCGAAGATGGCCCGCTGCTGCACGATGGGTTCGTTTTCGCGGCGCACGAACAGCAGGTCCGGGAGACGGCCCCGGAAGTTGGTGATCTCGACTGCCGTCCGCGAGCCCAGCACGATGCCCAGATGTCGCGATTTCACGTAGTAGTTGAGGATGGTCGAGAGCCATACGAACAGCCGTTCATGATCGAGTTGTGCCGCCATCTTCTCCACCGCCGCCCCGTCGATGAGTTCCACGTCGTCGTCCTCGCCGAAGCGGTCGAGGAACTCCGAGAAGGTCAGGGGGCGGGGCGCGACCCACTTGGCGGTCTCCTCGGTCACGCGCACCAGGCCCGACGTGCCGCCCGAAACGGCGATTTCCGTGTCCTTGTTGTTGTCGCGCGCGATCATTAGAGAGCCTCCGCTCCCATTATAGCACGGCCGGTTCGCGGCGCCCGGGCCGCCTTGACACCCCGTTTTGCGCTCTGGTAGAATAGCCGAAATGAGCGAGGTCAACGCGTGGAGATAGTGGTCGGCGGGAACAAGCGGGCGCGGCGGTCGTACGGGTTCGATGAGGTGGCGCTCGTTCCGGGGCCGCTGGTCGTGGACCCGCGCGACGTGGACGTGTCCTGGGAGCTGGGCGGCCGGCGCTTCGAGATCCCCATCCTCGCTTCGGCTCTGGACGCCGCCGTGAACCCCGCGCTCGCGGTCGCCATGAGCAAACTGGGCGGGCTGGCCGTGCTGAACCTCGACGGCGTGCAGGCGCGGTACGAGGACGCCGAAGCCGTGCTCGCGCGCATCGCCGAGGCGCTGCAGGACGGCGTGATCGGGCTGATCCAGAAGCTGTACGAGGAGCCCGTCAAGCCCGAGTTGGTCGCCCGGCGCGTCCGAGAGATCAAGGAGGGCGGCGGGGTCGCCGCCGTTTCGGCCGCGCCGCACTCCGCAGAACGCGCCGCCCGGGCCGCCGTCGAGGCCGGGGCGGATTTCTTTTTTGTCCAGTCCACGGTCGGCTCGGTCCGGTTCCATTCCACCCATATCGAGGCCTTCCCCGTCGCCGAGTTCTGTCGCAACGCGCCGATCCCCGTGATCGTCGGCAACACGGTCGGCTACCAGGCGACCCTGGAGCTGATGGAGGCCGGCGCGGCGGGCGTCCTGGTCGGCGTCGGGCCGGGGCACATCTGCACGTCGCGCAAGGTGCTCGGCATCGGCGTCCCCCAGATCACCGCGACCGCCGACTGCGCCGCCGCGCGCGACGAGTACCACGCCCGGACCGGGCGGTACGTGCCGGTCATCACCGACGGCGGCCTCCGCGTCGGCGGCGACATCGCCAAGGCGATCGCGGCCGGCGCGGACGCCGTGATGCTCGGATCGACCATCGCCGCCGCGCGGGAGGCGCCCGCGCCGGGCTACTCCTGGGGGATGGCCGCGCCGTCCGCCGACCTGCCGCGCGGCACGCGGATCAAGGTGGGCGTTTCCGGAACGCTCCGCGAGATCCTGTTCGGGCCGGCCCACCGCGACGACGGGACGATGAACCTGGTCGGGGCGCTCAAGCTGTCGATGGGTTCGCTCGGGGCGAAAAACGTGCGCGAGATGCAGCAGGCGGAGATGATGGTGGCGCCCAGCCTGCCGACGGAGGGGAAATCGCTCCAGCGGTCGCAGGGGGTGGGGTAACCGTGCCGCCGACCTCCGCCTCGCTGATCCGCCCCGATGAGTTAGTCGTCGTTCTGGATTTCGGCGCGCAGTACACGCAGTTGATCGCGCGCCGCGTCCGCGAATGCCGCGTCTACTGCGAGATCGTCCCGTCCGACACGCCGCTCGAAGCGGTCCTGGCGCGCAAGCCCATCGGGATCGTCTTCTCCGGTGGACCCTCGTCCTGCTACGAGCCGGGCGCGCCGGTCGTGGACCCCGCCATCTATGACGCCGGCATCCCGGTTCTGGGCATCTGCTACGGGATGCAGTTGATGTCCCGCCAGCTCGGCGGCGAGGTCATCCCCGGCGACCGCCGCGAGTACGGCAAGACGCAGCTCGACGTGAGCGATACGTCCGACCTGTTCCTCGGCCTCAACCCCGAACTGGTCTGCTGGATGAGCCACGGCGACACGGTCCAGGCCGCGCCGCCCGGTTTCACGGTCACGGCCTCGACGCCGTCTACGCCCGTGGCCGCCATGGCGAACCGGGAGCGCCGCCTGTTCGGCGTGCAGTTCCACCCCGAGGTCGTGCACACCCCCTGGGGCACGGAGATCATCCGCAACTTCCTGTACCAGTTCTGCGGCGCCAAGGGCCTGTGGACCATGGCCGGCTTCATCCGCGAGGCGACGGAATCGGTCCGCGCGCAGGTCGGCGACAAGCGCGTGGTGTGCGGGCTGTCCGGCGGCATCGACTCGTGCACCGTCGCCGCCCTCGTCCACCGGGCGATCGGCGACCAGCTCACCTGCATCTTCGTGAACACGGGCCTGCTACGCAAGGACGAGGGCACGCAGGTGCGCGCGACGTTCGCGGACCACTTCAAGATCCCGCTCGTGTATTCCGACGTGAAGGACCGCTTCCTCGCGCGCCTCCAGGGCGTTACCGACCCCGAGAAGAAGCGCAAAATCATCGGAAACGAGTTCGTGGCCGTTTTCGACGAGGAGGCCGAGAAGCTTCAGGATGTCGAATACCTGGCGCAGGGCACGCTGTACCCCGACGTGATCGAATCGGGCACGAAAAATGCGGCGAAGATCAAGACGCACCACAACGTCGGCGGCCTGCCCGAGAACATGCGGATGAAGCTGATCGAGCCGCTCCGCTACCTGTTCAAGGACGAGGTGCGCCGGCTGGCCGAAGAGCTGGGCCTGCCCTCCGAGATGGTCTGGCGGCAGCCGTTCCCCGGGCCGGGGCTGGCGATCCGGATCATGGGCGAGGTGACGCTGGAGCGTTTGGAGATGCTGCGCGCGGCCGACGCCATCGTGGTCGACGAGATCAAGCGGACGGGGCTGTACCGCCGCGTCTGGCAGAGCTTCGCCGTCCTCCCCGACACCAAGAGCGTCGGGGTCATGGGGGACCAGCGGACCTACGCGTACCCCATCGTGCTGCGCGTGGTCACCAGTGAAGACGCGATGACGGCGGACTGGGCGCGCCTGCCGTACGAGGTGCTGGAGCGCATCTCGAACCGTATCGTCGGCGAAGTGCACGGCGTCAACCGCGTGGTCTACGACATCACGTCCAAACCGCCCGGCACGATCGAGTGGGAGTAGGGCCGGGCCGGGCGCCGCGCGAACGGGCTTCCGCCGGCCCGGGAGACACGCACGAATGACGGAGCAATGTCCGCGGGTTGCCATCATCCTGGTCACCTTCAAGGGGAAGGATGACACCCTCGAGTGCCTGCGCTCGCTGGCGGAGCTGACCTACCCGAACTGGGAGGTCCTCGTCGTCGACCAGAACTCCGGGGACGACACGCTGGAGGCGGTGCGGGAAGCGTTCCCGTGGGCGCACACCATCGCGAACCCCGTGAACAACGGCTTCGCGGGCGGCAACAACGTCGGCATCCGCGCGGCCATGGAGCGGGGCGCGGACTACATCTTTCTGCTCAACAACGACACCACGGTCGAGCCGGGTCTGCTCGAGCCCCTCGTAGCGCTGGCCGAAAGCGACCCGAAGATCGGCGTCGTGGGGCCGAAGATGCTGTACCACGGCGATCCGGAAACCATCTGGTCGGCGGGCGGCCGGATGGACTGGCGCGGCAACTCGATGCTGGTGGACGAGGGGGAAAAAGACACGCCCGGCGGCGAGCCGCGCGACGTGGATTTCATCGTCGGGTGCGGCCTGATGGCCCGGCGCGACGTGCTCGAAAAAGTCGGCATCCTGGACGAGCGCTACTTCATCTACTACGAAGAGTCGGACCTGTGCGCCCGCATCCGCAAGGCCGGCTACCGGATCGTGTACCAGCCGAACGCGCGCCTGTGGCACAAGGTGTCGCGAACGTTCGGGCCCGGCTCGGAGTTCACGGTCTACTACATGTACCGCAACGTCTTTCTGTACCTGCGCCAGCACGGCGCCCGCCCGATCCTGGGGCCGTTGGTCGCGCTGTACAAGACGCTGCGCCTGGCCGCGGTCTGGACGGTGCAGGGCAAGCACCACCGACGGTGGGTGCTGCTGCGCGCCGTCGGCGATTTTTGCCGGGGGAACTTCGGCAAGGCGGATATCCAGTTCCAGAAGTGAGATCAAGCGTGAACCACGGAGGCGCGCAGAGTCTCCGTGCCTCCGTGGTTCGTCTTCGGTCTTCACGTTTCCGCGGTCGGTAGCCGATACTGCTATGAGAAGATCACACCCCGACATCGCCGAGGTCCGCATCACGGAGCAGGAGATCGCCGAGCGCGTGCGTACGCTGGGCGAGGAGATCTCCCGCGACTACGAGGGGAAGGATCTGGTCCTGGTCGGCATCCTGAAGGGGGCCACCCTGTTCCTGGCCGATCTGGTGCGCCACATCGACATCCCCCTGTCGTTCGACTTCGTGGCGATCGGCTCCTACGGCGCGGACACGCGGACGTCGGGCGTGGTGCGCATCCTGAAGGACCTGGACGAGCCGGTGGAAAGCCGCCACGTCCTCGTGATCGAGGACGTCATGGACACGGGGATGACGCTGCGCCTGTCGTACCTGATGGACAACCTGCGCTCGCGCCGTGCGGCTTCGGTGCGGGTCTGCACGCTGCTCGACAAGCCGTCGCGCCGCAAGACCGACGCCGCCGCCGACTACCGGGGCTTCGTCGTGGACGAGGAGTACGTCGTCGGCTATGGGCTCGATTACGGAGGGCGCTACCGTTCGCTGCCGTACATCGGCGTCCTCAAACCCGAGATTTACGGCGGCGGGTAGCCCCCGGTGGTTTATTCGCGCTCGCCTGTGGTATAATGATGGCGGGTATTTCTCGGCCATCCCGCGATTGCCACGCAAGGTGCAGGGGCCCCGCCCCGCGCACCGCACGCCCAGTCCGCCAGCCAGCGCCAACAGCCCGTACCTCGTCCGCACCCGGCACGTTCGCTGCGACGCTTCGCATCATCCATCACATTCAGCCATTCCGTCTCGTCTCTTGCTGAGAAGCATTTCCTGCCGCATCAGGCGGCTCGCATCCTCGCTCGAAGACACGCGGCCCCGCACCGGGGCGCGCGCCGTTGTCCAAACCGTACTGACTCTTGAGGAAAAACCGCATGGAATCCACCGACACGATCCCGATGGAGATAACGGCCCCCGAAGCGGGCGTCTCCAGTCCGGACGGCGCCGCTGTCGCCGCTCCCCCCGCCCCGACGCGCCGCCGTGCGCCCCGCAGGGAACCGGTGGCGGACGGCGGCGCGGCCACTCCGGAGCGTGCGGAACGCGCCGAGCGGACCACCGAGCGCCCGGAACGTGCTGAGCGAGCCGAACGCGCGGAGCGGGCCGAACGCCCGGAACGCGCCGAGCGCCCGGAGCGGGCCGAACGCACGGGAGCGCGCATACCGCTCGAGCGCACCAGCACCGACCGGCCGCCGGAACGGGAGCGCGGCGACCGCGGCGAGCGCGGCGACCGCGGCGAGCGCGCGGACCGCGGCGAGCGTGGCACTTCCGAGCGGGGTCAGGAGCGGGGCGGCGGGGGCGACGACTCGTTGATGGGGCAGGGGGTGCTGGAGATTCTCGGCGAGGGGTGGGGGTTCCTGCGCCACGACAACTTCAACGCCAACGGCGAAGACATCTACGTTTCGCAGACCCAGATCAAGCGCTTCGGCCTGAAGACCGGCGACACGGTCACCGGACAGATCCGGCCCCCGAAAGAGTCGGAGAAGTATTACGGTTTGCTGCGCGTCGAGCGCGTCAACGGGGTGGACCCGGAAACGGCCCGCAACCGGCCGCAGTTCGACGAGCTGACGCCGCTGTACCCGAACGAGCGCATCATCCTGGAGACCGAGCCCAAGAACCTCGCGGCGCGCTTCATCGACCTGATCGCCCCCATCGGGAAGGGGCAGCGCGGCCTGATCGTCGCCCCTCCCAAGGCGGGCAAGACCATCCTGCTCAAGACGGTCGCCAACTCCATCACGACGAACCACCCCGACATCACCCTGATGGTCCTCCTGATCGACGAGCGTCCCGAGGAGGTCACCGACATCCGGCGCTCGGTGCAGGGCGAGGTCGTGGCCTCCACGTTCGACGAACAGCCCGAGAACCACATGCGCGTCGCCGACATGGTGCTGGAGAAGGCGAAGCGCTTCGTGGAGATGGGCAAGGACGTGGTGATCCTGCTCGACTCGATCACGCGCCTGTCGCGCGCCTCGAACCTGACCGTCAACCCGTCGGGCCGGACGCTCCAGGGCGGTCTGGACCCGGCCGCCATCTACCGCCCGAAACGTTTCTTCGGCGCGGCGCGTAATATCGAGGAAGGCGGGTCGCTCACCATTATCGCGACCGCCCTTGTCGAGACCGGCTCGCGCATGGACGACATCATCTTCGAAGAGTTCAAGGGCACCGGCAACATGGAGCTGAAGCTGGACCGGTCGCTGGCAGAGCAGCGCACGTACCCCGCCATCGACATCAAGGCGTCCGGCACCCGGCACGACGAACTCCTGTATCCCGAAGACGAACTCAAGAAACTCTGGCAACTGCATCGCGTCCTCGCGGGTCTGGGTACAAAAGAGTCGACGGAACTTCTGATCAACCGCCTGGACGCGACGAAGTCGAACAAGGAGTTCCTCGGCATGGTGGGGAAACCTACCACCAAAGACAGCAGCGATTAGCGCGCCTGCGGCGCCGTTCGAAGTCGTGGGTGCGGAGCCGGACGGCCGTGCTTTCCGTCTCCAGACCCTCGACGATACGAGCAAAACAAGCAAGCAAGTAAGAAAGCGAGCATCGAGACCGATGGGCGACGACTTTCGCGATCTGTTCAAGGATTGGAAGCCTGGCGAGGAGGGAGCGCCGCGGCCCGAGCGTGGCGGCGACCTGGACGCGGACGGGAACCCGTACGAGTCCACGGGCGAAACCGAAAACCGCGCGCCGCGGGCGCTGAACGAAAAAGAGGTCAAGGTGATGGGCATCTGGGGCTACCAGGATGCCAGCAAGCCGGACGAGGCGCCCAAACAGACCTTCGTCCTGCTGCGCGATAACCGGGGCCGGCGCGTGCCCATCTTCATCGGCCCGTTCGAGACGTTCGCGATCTCGATGGCCCTTGAGGGTGTCGCCGTGGACCGGCCGCTCACGCACGACCTGCTCAAGAACGCCATCGACCGGCTGGGCGGGACGGTGGAGCGCATCACCATCGACGACCTGTGGCAGCAGACGTTCTACGCGCGGATCACGGTGTCGCTGAAAAGCGGCGACACGCAGGACATCGACGCGCGCCCCTCGGACGCGATCGCGCTTGCCCTGCGCACCCGCTCGCCGATCTACATGGCCGAGTCCGTGATCGAGAGCATCAAAGACGACACAGAAACCGAATAAGCGGCACGGTGAGAAAGGGGGGCGCCCGGGCGCCCCCCTTTTCATTTTTGGTGATAAACGTTTTTGTCCTCGACGGTTCCGCCGACAACGGAATCGGTCGAGCCGGTCGCCGGCTGCCTCGCCTGGAACCTGCACCACCGCTGCAGACGATCAGGGCCCGCTCGTGGGGCAACGCGTGCACGAAAACGGTGATGCGCCCGGGTGAACCTTCTGCCGCAGGGTCCGTCTGAAGTACCACCTTCCGTTGATTCGGCTGACTGGCCGAGAAAGGACCGGTTCGATGACGCACAGAACTGTCGGTACCGTTGTATTGCGTCTCCTCCTGCCGCTGATGGCGCTCGCCGCCGTCGCGCTCTCCTCCGGCTCCGCGGCCCGCGCCGGGGGCTTCGGTCTGTTCGTGGAGCTTCCCACGTCCCCCGACGCCGCAGCCCGGTACACCCCGGAGCAGCTCAAAGACGGGCTGTTAATCGTCCGCGCCCTCGGGTGCCACGGTCCAGGCTCGCTTGTCGCCGCCAAAGCCGAAGGGCTGGTGGACGGCGTGCGGGTGTCCCGGAACGTGACGCTGCAGTCTCTCGGCGGCGACAGCTACTTGGTCCGGCGCCAGTGGCCCGACCAGGGCGTCTGGGCGCTCTCGATCAGCGCCAAGTCCGCGTCGCCGGTGGGGCCGCCCGCAGAACGCTTCCACCCCGTCGTCAACGTCCTCGTCGAGTTCGACGCGTACGGGGGGGTGCGGAACGTCAAGCGCGTTCCGCAGCCGGACGGCCCGCAGGTTCGTCAGATCGTTAAGACGCGGCACCTGACCAGCCAGAACAAGGCGCAGGAGATCGACGCGGCGCTGCGGACACTCGCCGGTCTTCAGGCCGCCCGCGCGCCGAGATGATCCGGGGACGTTGATCGTATCGCAGCAGCAGACGCTGACGTGCCGGGGATGCCGCGGGGGGCATCCCCGGCAAGCGTTACCTCCCCGGATCCCGGCCGTCGATCCTGCCCGTGACCCGGACGGCTGGAACATACGTCGCAGACGCGATACAATAGGGATGTACGGCCGGCCATCGCAGAAAATGGTCAGGCCCGGCTGTCACGAGATGGGCGAGTTTTGCGTTTCCCTGATATAGGGAGGACGGAAAAGGTACCATGTACAACAGGAGCATAACCCGTGTACGCAGGAGCAGCGTGCACCGAGGAGCCGCCGCCATGGTACGCAAGAGCAAGCCCGCCGTTCAGCCCGCCGCCTACCCGAAGGTGATCGTCGAAGACGGCCGGCCCACCGGGGCGGAGCCGCCGCTGTCGCCGGCGTTTCACGAACGCAACGTTTCGCACTTTATCGCGCAGCGCTCGTCGGGCAACATCTGGCCGGACGACCCGGACGACCCGAAGGCGCGCGCCCACTTTTCCGCGGGGCAGAAGGCCCTGTATGAGGAAAAGGACATGGTCAAGGCGATCCGGGAGTACGAAGCCGCGATCGACCGGTCGCCGTCCTACCTGAAAGCCTGGGTGTCGCTCGCCATCGCCTATATCACGGACAACACGCCCGATAGCCTGCGGGAAGCCGACGAGGTGCTCGGGCGCCTGACCGCGCTGGCTCCCGGCGGCTGGCTGACGCCGGAGGCGAGCAGCATCATCCATCAGAACCGGGCGTACCTGCAGGTCCATTATTACCGGAACTACGCGGCCACGGAAGCCGACCGGGCGCGGTATCTGGCGGAGGCCGACGCGGAATACCGGCGCGCGGATGAGCTGAGCGCGAACGGGCGGATCGAGTATCTGTGTCCCTGGACGTACGTGAAGCTGGAGCAGGGGCGGATCGACGAGGCGCGCGGACTGTGGAAGCGCGCGCAGGCTCTTGCGGCCGCTGCGGGCGCGCCGCACCTTCTCGCGGAGTATGCCGCCAAATATGCACCCTTGCGGGCGCTCGCGCCCGACGCTTGAGAGGATCGAACCCTATGCAACCGACCGGACCCGACGCCAGCTTCCCCCGGGCTTTCCCTTTGCGCTCCAGGACGGGGCGTGCGCGGCGATATGTCGTCGCGACGCTCGCCCTGCTCGTGCTGTCCCCGCTCGCCTCGCGCGCGGACCTGACCGGCCCGAAGGACACCCCCCCGCCGCCCCCGCCGCCGCGCCAGCAGGTGGCTCCGCAGCGCTAGACGGCACGTCCCCGGGGAGGATGACGATGGACAGCAGGATCGAAACCAGCAGCGGGGCAGAGGTCGAGGGCGGCGGCCCTCCCTCCGACCTGAAATCCGTGCAGCCGGCGTTCGA
>CADCTO010000153.1 GCA_902805585.1 uncultured Armatimonadota bacterium
GCGCGTCCGCCAGAACGGGGACAAGGCCCCCGCCAGGCGCAGCCCGGCCTCCGCGCCTCCCTCCCCCTCCTCGTCTTCTATAGCGTTTCTCAATGACTTTGCTCCACAGCGCGGTAGCCGCAGTGGGCGTAGAACTTGCCGGCGTCCTCAGCGGTGACGGCCTGCAGCGCCGCTTCGATGGCCTGCGTCAGCGTCTCGGCGGTGCGGGCGCCCGCTTCTCGGAGGCTGGCCTTGACCTTGCGCCACGCGAACTCGATGGGCGAGAAGTCCGGCGAGTAGGGCGGCAGGAACAGCAGCCGGGCGCCCACCGCCTCGATCATCTGGCGCACTTTCTTGCCCTTATGGCAGGCGGCGTTGTCCACGATCAGCACGTCGCCCGCCACCAAGCGGGGCGCCACCATGTCTTCGACGAACGACTGGAAATCATCGGTTTTGAGCGAGCCTTTCTGCGTCCGGTGCGCCGCCATGCCGCCGCTGAGCGTGAACAGGCCCACCATGCTGCGGCGCGCTCCGGTGTTGCCCGGCACGGCGAAGCAGCACCGCTCCCCCTTCTTTGCCCAGCCGTAGGCGCGCGTCAGACCCAGATGGCAGGCCGACTCGTCGATGAACTTCAGCCGCTCCGGGGTTTGTGCGGCGATCAAACTCACCGCGTCCCTCCAAGCGGCGCGCCTGGCGGCATCTTGCTCGGACGCCCGCAGCGACTTTTTTTCCAGGTGATGCTCAGCCGCCCCAGCGTCCGGTGCGTTGTCGCCGTCGAGACCGACAGGCCGTGCGCGTCTTTGAGCCAGGCGCGCACCTGCTCGATGGTGGCGCCGGGGTGTTCGCCCACGTACCGCTCCACCGCGGGCAGCAGCGCGTCGGGCACCCGCCGGGCGGCGCCCGGGGCCGAGCGGGGAGACAGGTCGCCGCCGCGCTCCCGGTGCTGGCGCACGTAGCGGCGCACCGTGTCGGGGGAGACGGCGAACCGCTCCGCCACCACCGCCTGTGTCTTGCCGCCCTCCAGGACGGCGGCGACGACCCGCTCGCGCAGGTCAAGGGAATAGGCCCGCATGAATCGCTATTCGCGACCGCAGGGGGGCTGTCCTGCAACGTCAACGAGAAAGGCTATAGCATCCAGTTAGTTCGAGTAATGAGAGGCCCCGGCGAGTGTACCGCCGGGGCCTCTCATTATCGGTTCGCCGAACTGAGGCATCGGATGAGCGCGGGCCACTCGTTATTGCGGGCCAGCGCTGCCGATCGGGATGAGCACGGACATGCCCGTCTAGAAGTTCCCCGGGCTCACCATATCTCTAATCCGAGCAGGCGGCGGCCGAGCGTGGTCAACTCCGCTGTGGCGACGTGCGTCCGCTCCCAGCCGCGCGGGTCGCCGGGGAAGCCGGCGGAGGCGCGCCGCTCCCGCCACAGCGCGACCCGCTCGTGCCGCCGACGCTCCCATTCGTCGCCCTCGGGCGCGGGGAACATCGTGATGTACTGCGCCATCCGGGGTCGGTCGGAAACGTTGTGGCCGTTGCCGTGCAGCAGCAGACGGTTCCAGATCAACAGGTCGCCCGCCGCCATCGGCACGGGGACCATCTCGTAGCCGGACGGCAGCACCGAAAGGTCGGGCACGGCGCTGCCCTGCCCCGGCCGGCTTTTGACCCAGTCGGCGGCGATCTTGTGGAAGCCGGGCACGCAGGTGAACCCACCGACCTCCGCCGGCGTGTCCACGAGCGCAAGGACTCCCTGGACGCCGAAGGGGAGCGTGTCTATCGTTTCGACAGGAAGGTCCCAGTGCGCCACCAGGCTGGAGCGATACCGCGGCTGGTCCTCGCGCTGGGGCGGGCGGAACGCGCCCCGGTCCAAGCTCACCCACAGCCGCTCCGTTCCGAGCACCTCGGCGAACGCCCGGTACAGGCGCGGGTGCCGCCGGTTGTCCCAGAAGGCGGGGTGCCGGTGCATGTCGACGTTCCCCCCCGGCTGCACGGGGTCGCGGTACCAGGTCGCGGGGTCCTGGGAGCCCACGCCAAGGAAGTCGTAGATAGCCTGTTTGGCCGCTTCCAGGTTCTGCGGCGGCACCGCGTCGGGGACGACGACGTACCCTCGTGCGTCAAGGAACGCGCGATCGTCGGCGGTAAGCACGGCCGGAGCGGCGGCGCTGTTATCGATAGGCATGGTCTACGTTTGCTCCCGCCAGGCCGATGTTCCTCTATCACTCGTAACCCTTCAGACTGCCGCGCCGCTTTAAGCCGGGCTGCGTGCCGGGCCTGCCCGCAGGTACTTGCGGGGCTACCAGTTGTAGTAGCGATACGGCTCGTCGCCCAGCTCCCAATCATCGCGGTAGTCGGGGTGGTAGAAGCCGGCGCTTTTCGTCCGGGCGAGCGACGGTTT
>CADCTO010000154.1 GCA_902805585.1 uncultured Armatimonadota bacterium
GTAGCCGCCGTAGAAGCCGCGCTTGGCGTCGCAGATGTGCATCGAGCCGCCCTTGCCCTTGGAGCAGCCGGTCGCCTTGCCGCAGATCTCGGCCATCACCTCGCCGGGGTCCGAGCCTCGCGCGAGGGCGTAGCCGTGGTCCCGGTAGTGGCCGATGAACATGTCATCCTCGCGAAGGGCGCCGATAATGCCGACACAGATGGCCTCTTCGCCGGAGTACAGGTGCAGGTAGCCGCCGATGCCGTGGGTGCCCTGTCGAAACGCCGTATTGCAATGCTCCTCGAACTCCCGGATATGGACCATCTGCTCGTAGAAGCGGAGGTACTTCTCCCGGTCGAGGGCGGGTTTAGCGGGTTTAGCGGCGGCCGCTTTTGCCATGAGGGTTGCTGACTCCTTAGCCGTTCGGATGACGGGGTGTTCCGCAAAACGGACGGTCGCGAAACGCGACCGTCCCAATTATACCAGAAGAGACCCGGCGGTTGGAAGCCCACCTATAGCGGCGGGCACACCGTCCGCTTCGCTACAAAGGGGACGATCCAGTCCTCGGCCGTCAGCCTTCCAGGAACTCCGCCAGCATTTCCTGGGTTTCGGCCATAGCCCGGTCGAAGGCGTGGAGGACGTGGTCGATCTGGGCGTCCGTCAGGATGAGCGGCGGCTCGAAGCGGATGACCGTGGGGTTGTTCAGCGTGTAGGCGGCGATCACCCCGTGATGGACGAGGCTGCCGATGACCAGTTTGGCAACGTCGGCGTCGGCGAACTCGACCCCGATCATCAGGCCCTTTCCGCGCGCTTCCACCAGGAGGTCGGGGTAGCGCGATCGGATCTGTTGCAGCCCGGCCAGGAGCGTAGCGCCTTTGGCGGCGGCCTGGGCGGGCAGGTCCTCTTCGATCGTCACCTGGAGCGCGGTCAGGGCCGCCACGCAGGCCATTTCGCCCCCACCGAAGGTCGAGGAGTGGATGAAAGGGTTCTCGCGGAACACGCGGTCCCAGATCGCGGGCGTGCCCAGGAACGCGCCCGCAGGTACCACCCCGCCGCCGAGCGCCTTGGCGAGCGTCATGATATCGGGGGCGACGTTCCAGTGCTCCGCCGCGAACAGCTTGCCCGTCCTACCAAGGCCGGTCTGTACCTCGTCCAGGATCAACAGGGCGCCGCGCTCGTCGCACAGGCGCCGCGCCGCGGGCAGGTAGTCGTCGGGCGGGACGCGGATGCCGTTCTCGCCCTGTACCGGTTCCAGGATCACCGCCGCCGTCTGGTCGTCGATGGCCTCCGCGAGCCGGCCGGCGTCCCCGTACGGGACGTGGGCCACGCCGGGCAGCAGCGGCTGGAACGGCGCGCGATACATCTCGCGGCCCGAAACGGACAAAGCGCCCAGCGTCTTGCCGTGGTAGCCACCGACCGCCGCGACGATGTTCGGTCGCCCGGTCGCCATGCGGGCGACCTTGAGGGCGCCCTCGACGGCTTCGGCGCCCGAGTTGCACATGAAGGTGTACTGGAGGTCGCCGGGCGAGACGCGGGCGAGCAGTTCGGCCAGATCGGCGAGCGGCTTGTTCAGGAACGTTTTGGACGAAAGGGGCAGCCGGCGCGCCTGAGCGACGACCGCCTCTACCACTCTGGGGTGGGCGTGGCCGAGCGCGAAGATGCCGAAGCCGCCCAGGCAGTCGATGTACTCGCCGCCTTCGGCGTCGCGCAAAACCGCCCCGCACCCTTCCCACTCGATCTTGTCGAACCCGCCGACCTTGAGCAGGGCGACCTGCGTCGGGTTGACGTACTTCTGATATTTTTCGATCGTCTCTTCCGTGATGCGCGCCACCTCAGCCACGTCCATACCAGCGTCTCCGTTCCATGATCGTGGGCCTATCGCCCATCGCGGTTCCAGTGTAACACAGGTCGCGCCCGGCTGCCGCGGGCGCGCCACTATCTTGTCCCGTACAGCGCCTCGTCCCAGGCCGGCAGCACCTCGCACGCGCCACACTCCGGCTCCTGCACGGCCACCCAGCGCACCGTCTCGCTGACCTCGTGCCAGTCCACCGGCTCGGAATGCTGGAGCGACCAGCCGTCCATGAAACGCCCCCGGTGGTCGATCAGCGCCAGGACCACGTCGGCGCCGGCAGGCGCGTACCGCTGGCGAACGGCGTCGCCTTCGTCGTGGGCCTGGCGGAAGAACGCGTTCTCGAACCCGTTCGGCTCGCTGTGGAGCACGAGAAGACCCGTCCCCCACCCTTCCCAGTCGTCGCGGTGCTCTGCCAACTCCGCCACGATCCGGGCGCAGTGTGGACATCCCGGCCCGTGCAGGACAACGAGCAGCAGGTCGCGCCGGAAGCTGTGGTCGCGCAGGGCGACCGTTCCCGCGCCGGGGCCTCCCGTCAGGGTGAAGGCGGGCGCGGGATGATGCGGGCGCAGAAGAAGCGTTTCCATACACCTATTGTACTCTGTCGGGCGGGTCGCGGCGTTCGGCGAAACGGGTATAAGCCCAACGAGGAGCCGTAACCATGTCCGAACCCACACCCGCACCGGTCGCCGCGGCGACGCGCGAGGAGCGCGACTCGCTCGGCACGTTCGTTGTCCCCGCCGACGCCCTGTACGGCGTGCAGACCGCGCGCGCCGTGGACAACTTCCCCATCAGCGGGCTGCGCGCGTGGCCGGCCCTGGTCGAAGCCATCGTGCAGATCAAAAAGGCGGCGGCGCACGCGAACCGGGACCTCCATCGCCTGGACGAACGCAAAGCCGAGGCCGTCATCGCGGCGGCCGACGAGGTGCTGACGGGAAGGCATCGCGACCAGTTCGTGGTCGACGTGTACCAGGCCGGCGCGGGCACCAGCTTCAACATGAACGCCAACGAGGTGCTGGCGAATCGGGCGAACGAGCTGCTGGGCGTGGCACGCGGCGACTACGCACAGGGCGTCCACCCGAACGACGACGTGAACATGGCCCAGAGCACCAACGACGTGTTCCCCACGGCGATGCGCCTGGCCGGGCTGGCGCTGGCAAAGCCCCTCATCGAGCAGGTGGACCGGCTTGCCGGGGCGCTGGACGAAAAAGGCCGCGAGTTCGACGGTATTTTGAAGTCGGGACGGACGCACTTGCAGGACGCCGTCCCGATCCGTCTGGGGCAGGAGTTCGCCGCCTACGGCGCGGCGATGCACAAGGCTTCGGAGCGGATCGCCATCGGAGCGGATTCGCTGGCGGAACTCGGCCTGGGCGGCTCGGCGGTGGGAACCGGGCTGAACGCCGGCCCCGAATACCGGCAGCTCGTGGTCCAGTACCTGAACGACCTGACCGGCCTCCCCGTGCGCGCCGGACAGGACCCCGTCGAGCTGATGCAGAGCCAGGCGGCCGTCGCGGAGTTCTCCGGCACGCTACGCTCACTCGCCCTGGAGCTGATCCGCATCGCCAACGACCTGCGCCTGCTCTCGTCCGGGCCGCGCACGGGGCTTGGTGAGATACGCCTGCCACCGGTCCAGCCCGGTTCCTCCATCATGCCCGGCAAGGTCAACCCCGTGATGGCCGAGATGCTCCCGATGGTCTGCTTCCAGGTTCTCGGCTGCGACACGACCATCGCCTTCGCTACCCAGGCAGGCCAGCTCGAACTCAACGTCATGATGCCCGTGATGGCCTGGAACCTGCTCCTGTCCGAGACCATCCTGACCAACGCCCTGCGCGTCTTCACCGACAAGTGCGTCGTCGGGATCGAGGCCGATCCCCTCCAGTGCACCTACTTCCTCGACCGTTCCGTGGGCCTGGCGACCATCCTGAACCCGTCCATCGGCTACAGCGCCGCCGCCGAAATCGCCAAAGAGTCGGTCAAGACCGGCAAGAGCATCCGGGAACTGGTACGCGAGAATAATTTGTTGAGCAACGAGCAGATGGACCAGATCATCGGCGATACGCGGCAGACGTAGGATAGCCAGGGTCTCAGAGCGCCGAGGCACTTCAGTGCCTCGGCGCTCTGAGACCCTGGCTCGACGCCCTTTGTTCTTTCATGCGGGCCGGGACGACTGGGCGATCAACCGCACGAAGGCCTGAATGCCGTTGATGACCTCCTGGTTGTCGGTCAGGCGGCTCGCGGTGACCTCGAACTCGCGGCCGAGGGCGTGGAGGCGCTCGCGCAGGTCGCGGTCGTCCCCCTCACGGACCCGGGCCTCGGCCTGGAGCGTGTCGCGGTAGTGCGTCAATTCGTCGGTGTGCGCCCGCAACGTCATCTCCTGCCACGCGAGCTTTTCGCGGATCTCGACGACGTCCTCGCGGGGGTAGCGCGCCTCCTCACCTAGCGCTCTCAGTTTCCCGGCCATATACACGTAGCCGGCGACGGCGGGGCGGAACACGGTGGACACCAGATAGAAGACGGCGAAGTAGTAGCCGACGACCCCGCCGGTCCAGTACGCAACGCCGGCAACCAGGGCCGCACTCAGAAGGTGCGCACCGACCGCCAGCCATCCCAGCCGTTTTCTGAGTACCCGGATGTAAGACTCACGGCCCGGCGTGAGCGCAACATTCCGCTCCCGCGAGCGCTCTTGCTCGAAGGCGACGGCCTGCGCCTGGAAGTACAGGTCCCACGGCGCCTTCAAGATGACGAGCAGCCAGACCAGGCAGAGCCCGCCCATCACCCAGTCCAGCAGATGGCCGGCGGCCAGACTCGACCGCACGACGTCCCCCAGACCGAGGAGCCACACGGCCAGCCCGACCACCGCCAGTATAAAGAGCGCCCTGAGCAACGAAGAAAGCCAGTGCATTGTCGTGCCCGCCTCCGTTCCCGCCCGACCCGTGCCTCGGGTCCTCGGCATACGGTATGATACGCGAGCGCGGAGCCGTACCCCCTGAGTCCAAGGTCCTAAAAAGTCCTCACCCCCGGCCCTCTGTTCGATAAGCTCCTGCTTCACCCGGGGAGAAGGTCCGCCCCGGGTATACTCATCCCATGGAATCCTACGCCGAACCGGAGGCGTCCCCCGTCGCGCCTTCGCTGAGCGCCGAGGAACAGGAGATCCTCCGCCGCGCCCAGCACATCGCCGACACGGTGCTCCTCCCCCGGGCCGAAGAGACCGACCGCGCTTCCGAGCCGCCGCGGGACAACCTGCGCGTGCTCGCCGAAGCTGGCCTGCTCGGGATCACATCGCCCAGGGAATTCGGCGGCAGCGCGGTGTCCGGTGCGTGTCAGCGCGCGTTCACGGAGACCCTGACGGCGGCCTGCGGCACGACCTGGTTCCTCATGACCCAGCACCTGGGCGCCTGCGGCATGTTCGCCGGCAGCCAGAACCCGGCCCTGCGGGAGCGACACCTCCGCGACATGGCCGCGGGACGGCACCTCGTCGGCGTGGCGTTCGGGCACCTGCGGCGTCCCGGCGCGATGCTGCGGGCCGACGCCGCCCCCGGCGGCTACGTGCTGAACGGCGTCGCGCCGTGGGTGACGGGCTGGCCGCTCCTGCACGGCGTCGTGTACGGCGCGACCCTCCCCGACGAGCGCCACGTGTACGTCTACGCCCCCGTGGACGAAAACGCGGAAGCCATCTGCAGTTCCAGGCCGCTTCCGCTGTGCGCGATGAACGCGACCGCGACGACGGAAGTCTGCCTCCGGAACCTGTTCGTGCCGGAGTCGAACTGGATCAAGTTCTCGTCGCGTGAGGAGATGGCGCGGGGAGATACGAACGGCATCGCCGGGGCGACCGCGCCGCCGCTGGGCTGCGCCCGGGGGGCGCTTCGCGTGCTGCGCACGGCGGCCGAGAAGCGCCCCCTCCCGTTCCTGCCCGCGACCGCCGACGCGTTGGAAGCCGAGATCGATGCGTGTCGGTCGGAAAGCCTGCGGTGGGCGGACGGCCCGAAGGATGTCCCGGAGTACAAGCCGGGCGCGCTCCGGGCGCGGGCCTGGGCCATCGAGCTGGGCGTGCGCGCGGCCCACATGGCGGTCGCCGCTTCGTCCGGGGCGGCCAACTCGCTGGACCACCCGGCCCAGCGCCTGTTCCGCGAAGCGATGTTCTACACGGTCATCGCGCAGACGCAGGACATCATGGCCGCGACACTGTCACACCTGACGCGGGAGCCCGGCGGCTGAAGCCGTTGGCCCCGCTCTACCGCTGAGACACATCCGTCGCCGGCGCGGGGGGCGCCGGAGCACCCGTCGGCGGCGCACCGGTCGGCGGCGCGGGCGCGCGCCTGGCCTCGGTGCGCACGTTCGGGTCCGGGCGGAACGGGCCCACGGAGATGAAGCCGAGAACAAGTGAACCGGCCGCGGCGATCACCGCAGCGAGGCGGGCGCCGCCGCGCGTCGTCACGTGCTCGAACTCCTGTTCCGGCTCGCGGAAGTACATCTGCACGATCAGGTTCAGGTAGTAGTACACGCCGATCACGCTGGCCAGCAGGCCCAGCACGGCGATGCCCACCTGGTTCGCCTGGACCGCACCCAGGAACAGGTACAGCTTGCCGAAGAACCCGGCCGTCGGCGGGATGCCGGCCAGCGACAGCATGAAGACCGTCATGACTGCCGCCGCGAAGGGGTGGCGCTTGGCGAGGCCGGCGTAGTCGCTGATCTCCAGGTACTCCCGGTTTTCGCGGCCCAGCCAGATGATCAGCGCGAACGCGCCGAGGTTCATGAACGTGTAGGCGAACAGGTAATAGAGGACGGCCCCGCGTCCCAGGTCGTTGTTCGCCAGCACCCCCACCAGAATGTACCCCGCGTGCGCGACCGACGAGTAGGCGAGCATCCGCTTGATGTTCGTCTGCCGGATGGCGAGCACGTTGCCGACGATCATCGTCAGCGCGGCGAGGACCCACAGGACCGCTTCGAACGTGTCCTGGGCGGGGATCAGCACCTCGAAGACGCGGATGAAAGCGGCGAACGCGCCGACTTTCGCGCCTGCCGACATGAACGCCGTGACGGGCGTCGGCGCACCTTCGTACACATCGGGCGCGTACGAGTGGAACGGGACCAGAGCCGCCTTGAAGCCCAGGCCGACGATGACGAGCGCCACCCCGACGATAAAGAGCGGCGAGAGCGCGAGCGGCGTCCCCGTGCTGCGGCTGACATCCAGGGCCACCGCGATCACGTCGAAGTTGGTGAAGGAGTACGCCGGAAGCGCGTTGCCGACCGGAGAATTGCGGACGATGCCGACCGCGCCGTAGATCAGCGCGGTCCCGTACAAAAAGAAGCCGGACGCGAAAGAGCCCAGCAGGAAGTATTTGACGGCGGACTCCTCCGAGCGGATCTCGCGGCGTGCGAAACCGGCCAGGATGTAGAGCGCGATGGACAGGACTTCCAGGCCGAGGAAGACGTTGACGAGATCGTTGCTCATCGCCATCAGCATCGCTCCGGAGGTGGAGAACAGGATCAGCGCGTAGAACTCACCGTGGTTGAGGTCCTTCTCTTCCAGGTAGCGGTCCGACATCAGGATGGACAGCGCGGCGATGACGCAGAGCACGATGTTGAACAGGTTGCCGAAACGGTCGGAGATCATTCCGCCGCCGAAGGCCTGCTGCGGATCCGCATCGCCGAGGAGGTACACCGCGGACGCCGCCGCCAGCGCACAGCCCACCATGCTGGCAAAGTTCAGGAGGTGCTTGTTTTTCGTCGACACCTCCCCGATCAGCACGACCATGCCGAAGAGTATCAAGATCATCGGCGGCCCGACCGCTATGAGACTTTCGAATATCTGGTTCACAATATCCTCGGAAAGCTCTCGCCGGATGGCGATGGTTCCGTCGCTTCTTTGATAGCGCGCAGGTTCGCGGGCGGCGTTTCGGTTGGCACGGCGCAGCCCGGCGCGACGATCAGGCCGCGCCCGCCCGTCTGGCCTACCGCCTCCGCCACCTCGGCCCGCACTTGCTCCGGCGTGTAGCCGCCGATGAGCCGCTCGTTCACGCCGCCGACCAGGCACTTGCCGGTCCGGGCGCGCGCGTCGCCGAGCCCGGGCCCCGCCGCCCGGTCACTCCAGGAGACCGCGTGGGCACCGTCCACGAGCGGAGCCAGCGCGTCCCAGTGCAGGTCGTCGCCGTGCAGGTGGACCACGTTGCACCAGCCGTCGCTCGCCCCGGACAGGACCAGGCGGTCCAGCGGCAGGAAGACGTCCGCGTAGCGCTCGGACGGCAGGGTCCGGGCGTCGGCGCCGCTGACCGCCAGGAAGATACCCGCGCAGCCGTTCTCGACCGCCGATTTCGCGTAGTTCGCCAGAGCGGCGGCAAGCCGCTTCAGGCCGCTCGCCACGACGTCCGGGTTCTCGTCCAGTTGTTCGAGGATGCGCCCGTTCGTGACGCGCTGCGCCGTGGCGAAGACCGAATGGACGGTGTCGATCATCGGCGCGTCGTCGTTCTTGTCTTCGGCGATGTGCCGGAGCGAACGGAGCTGCTCCCCGAAGCAGCCGGAATCGGGCGGGTTGACCGGAAGCTGACGCCAATCGTCGGCGTGCTCGAAGAGGGGCTTGTCGACCGGCATCTCGTACGGCGTGTCGTGCATCACCTTGAGCAGGTCCGGGTCGTAGGTGCGGTAAAAATCCAGCGTCGCCCGCACGAAGCCCTCGCCCGTCTCCGGCTCGTGCCGGAAATGGTACCAGAACGAGAACGGCGCGCGGTCCACGGCTTGGCCGGCCAGCGCCGCCTTCACCCGCTCCTCTTTGGTCATCGGGACGCACCGCGCGCGTCGGCCGCCCTCACCCCGCCACCCGCTCCGCGGGTACCCGGCTCTCCCCTGGCTTCCCGCTCCGCGGGGGGGAGAGGGGTGCCTGGGGCGCCATCGACTGCTGCTACGCGCGGCGCCGCCCCGTCCGTTGCTCCCTCCCGTGAACCCGCTGTCGAGACGGTGGCGGGCACCCCTCTCCCCCCCGCGAAGCGGGAAGCCAGGGGAGAGGGGCCGGGGGTGAGGGCCGCAACGCCCGGCGTCCCGGGAACCCGCACCCCCTCCGAATACGTGGTGGGCCGCTCCTTATTCGCCTCGTACAGCACATAGGCGAGTGACGAGTCCATCTTGCGCGTGAACGTGGTCGGGTAGATGCCGAGCCAGAAGATCATCACCACGAACGGCACGAGGATCGCCAGTTCGCCCCGGCTGAGATCGCGCAGCCGCCGGTTCTCCGCTTTGTCGACCGGGCCGTACATCACGCGCTGGAACATCCACAGCATATAGACCGCGGACCATATGACGCCGGACGTCGCGATTGCCGTCGCGACGGGCTGCGTCTGGAACGAGCCGAGCAGGATCAGGAACTCGCCGACGAAGCCGTTCGTGAGCGGCAGGGCGATGGACGATAGCGTGACGATCAGGAAGATGCGCCCGAAGACCGGCATCTGCTCCCACAGCCCCCCGAAGTCGACGATCTGCCGGGTGTGGCGCCGCTCGTAGATCATGCCGACCAGCAGGAACAGCGCGCCCGTGCTGATGCCGTGGTTGATCATCTGGAGCACCGCGCCCGACAGCGCCTGCGGCGTGAAGGCGAACAGGCCCAGCATCACGAACCCCAGGTGGCTTACCGACGAATAGGCCACCAGCTTCTTGACGTCGGTCTGCATCGCCGCGACCAGCGCCCCGTAGACGATGCCGATGACGGCGAGCGTGATGATGAACGGCGCGGCGAGCTGCGCCGCCTGCGGGAACAGCGGGATGCACAGCCGGAAGAAGCCGAACGTGCCCACCTTGAGCATGACGCCCGCCAGGATGACCGAGCCGGCCGTCGGCGCCTCCACGTGCGCGTCGGGCAGCCAGGTGTGGAACGGGAACATGGGCACCTTGATGGCGAAGGCGACCGCGAAGGCCGAAAACATCAGCAGGGCCGTGCCCGGATCGATGGGGAAGTTCGCGAGCGCGTTCTTGATGTCGAGCAGGTCGAACGTCCAGACCCCGGTGACGCGGTGCACGTAGAAAAACAGCGCCATGATCGCGACCAGCATCAGCATCGACCCGGCCATCGTGTACAGGAAGAACTTGATGGCGGCGTAGATGCGGCGCTGCCCGCCCCAGATGCCGATGAGGAAATACATCGGCACCAGCATCACTTCGTAGAAGATGTAGAACAGCACGAGGTCGAGCGCGCAGAAGACGCCCAGCATCCCGGTTTCCAGGATCAGCAGGGCGATGAAATACTCCTTGAACCGCTCGTGGATCGTGCTGAAGGAGATCGCAAC
>CADCTO010000155.1 GCA_902805585.1 uncultured Armatimonadota bacterium
CACCTGCCGCTTCAACCACGGAAACGACGGCATCGTCGGAGGCGGCATGCTGGCCGACGACTTCATCACGCTCCCCATCATCTTCTGGCGCGGCTACCTTCCCCCCGACGCGCCGCGCTGGGGCGCCGCCGGCAAGGCCTGGATGCGCGACAACTACCGCCGCTTCATCGACGTGAAGGGCCCCGTGCAGGACATCCCGTCGCCCCACGCCCGCGTCACCATCGATCCCGACACCCGCGACAAATACGGCATCTCGGTCACGCGTTTGTCGGGGACCACGCACCGCGAGACCGTGCGCACCGCCGGCTTCATGTTCCAGCGCGCGAAGGAGTGGCTGCTGGCCGCCGGCGCGACGGAGGTCTGGGGCAAGCCGCCGGGCCTGATGCTTTCGGGCGGCCAGCACCAGGCCGGGACGTGCCGCATGGGCGATGACCCGCAGACCTCGGTGGTGGACCGGCATTGCCGCGTCCACGGCCACGACAACCTGTACCTCGCCGACGGCTCCGTCCACGTCACCAACGGCGGCTTCAACCCCGTGCTGACCATCATGGCCCTCGCCTTCCGCACCGGCGAGCATATCGCCCGCTCGTGGTAGCGGAACGGGATCGGCGGGGAGGAGCGGCGCCATGCGGTTAGGCGGACCGGTGACCGTGGACGGAGCCGACCCCGGCCGCTGGATCGCCGCGCTGCGCAGCAAAGGCTACACGGCCGCCTACTGCCCCGTCGGCGACGACGCGAGCGAGGACGTCGTCGGGGCCTACGCCGATGCCGCTGCGGCTGCTAACATCGTCATCGCCGAAGTGGGGGCGTGGAGCAACCCCCTGAGCCCGGACAACGCCACCCGACGGGCGGCCCTGGATCTCTGCCAGCGCCGGCTTGACCTGGCCGACCGCATCGGGGCGCTCTGCTGCGTGAACATCGCCGGCTCGCGCGGAGCGCAGTGGGACGGCCCGCACCCCGACAACCTGACCGACGACACGTTCGAGAGGATCGTGGAGACGGTTCGTGCCATCATCGACGCCGTCAAGCCCACGCGCGCCTGCTACACGCTGGAAACGATGCCCTGGATGTTTCCGGACTCGCCGGACAGCTACCTGCGGCTGATCGAGGCCATCGACCGCCCCGCGTTCGCCGCGCACCTGGACCCCGTGAACCTGATCTGCAGCCCGCAGCGCTTTTTCGACAACGCCGCCTTTCTGCGCGAGTGCTTCGCCAAACTCGGCCCGCACATCAAGGGCTGCCACGCCAAGGACATCGCCCTGTCCGGGAAGCTCACCACCCACCTGGACGAGGTCCGGCCCGGCCAGGGTGGATTGGACTACGTGGTGTTCCTGCGCTAGCTGGACAAGCTCCACCCCGACACGCCGCTGATGCTGGAGCACCTGCCGTCGGAGGCGGAGTACGACGAGGCCGCCCGCCACGTCCGCTCCGTCGCTCAGAAACTAGGCGTTACCCTGTAGACCGCCCTCACCGGCCGCCAGCGCCGCCAGGAACCGGGCGGTATGCCGGGCGCCGAGCACCAGGTCGGACAGGCGCAGGTTCTCGTTGGGCGCGTGGGCGCGGGCGCCGGGGTAGCCGCAGCCGCAGGTGACCACCGGCTGGCGCAGCCCGACGACGAACGGGTGGATGGGGCCGGAGCCGCCCACGAGCGGGATCAGCGACGGCTCGGTCCCATACACCTCGCGCGCGATGCGGGCACACAGAGTCACCATCGGGTGGCGCGGGTCCACGCGGGCGGGGCGCTGTCCTCCCAGGTACACCACCTCCACGTCGTCGAAGCCATGTGCGTCGAGGTGAGCGCGCAGCGCGTGGCGGACCGTTTCGGGATCCTGGTCGGGGACCAGCCGGAAATCCACCTTGGCCATCGCCTGGGAGGGCAGGACCGTTTTGGCTCCCTGCCCCTGGTAGCCGGAGCGCAGCCCGCAGATCGTGCATGTCGGCTCGAACACGGCCCGCCGCTGGTACTCGACCCCCGTCGCGCCGCCCAGGAACTGCTCGACCCCGTATTCGCGCTTGAGCCACGCCTCCTGCGAGGGCAGGGCTGCGAGCAGTTCGAGGTCGTAGTCCGTGGCCGGCTTCACCACGTCGTAATGGCCGGGGAGGAGGATGCGCTCATCCGCATCCTTCAGCGTGCTCAGTGCCCAGACCAGGCGCCACGCCGCGTTCGGGAAGAGCGAGCCGCCGAGGCCGCTGTGCGCGTCGTAGGCGATGGTCTTGACACGCAGCTCGAAATAGGCGATGCCGCGCAGGCCGCAGATGATCTCCGGGTGCCCGCCTTCGTCCACGCCGCCGAACTCCCAGAGGCACACGTCGGCGTGGAGGACGTTCGCGTTTGCCTCGATCCAGGCGGGCAGATGGACCGAGCTGACCTCCTCCTCTCCTTCGATCACCACCTTGACGTTGACCGGCAGCCGTCCGTTGTTGGCCGCCCGCAGCGCGTCCAGTGCCATCAGGCGGCAGGTGATGTGACCCTTGTCGTCGGACGTGCCGCGCCCGTAGGCGATCCCGTCCCGCACGGATAGCTCGAACGGCGGCGAGTCCCACAGGTCGAGCGGCTCGGCCGGCTGCACGTCGTAGTGGTTGTAGAACAGCACCGTGGGCGCGTCCACCCCCGCGCTCCGGTCTTCGGCGAAAACGACCGGCGGCCCCCCGTCCGTCGGCACCAGCCGCGCCTCCAGCCCGCGCGCCCGCAGAAGGTCGGCCACGCGTTCGGCACACGGAACCATCGGGCTGGATCCCTGGGCCGCCACGCTCGGGATGGCGACCATCTGCGCCAACTCGTCCAGCCCGCGGGGCAACGCGGCATCCACCCCGGCATCCAGCACGTTGTTGTCGATCATGGAAGCATGGTACCTGATGACAGACCCCGTCGCGACGACCACCTCGCTCGTCTGTCGATCCCCAACCTCGTCTGCTCCCGGTCTCCTCCCGCACCTCGCGCTGGGCAGGGCGAAACTCCCTTTGTGGGGCTGTGCTTGACTACTTACGTAGTATAATAACGGGACATGAATCCATTTACTCGCTCGCGGCCGCCCCGTCTCGACCTCCTCCTAGCCGCCCTCCTGGGCGTGGGCGGGTGCGCGCCGCACGGGGGCGGCGAGGCAGGGCGGCGGGTGGCGGCCCCGCCGGAGCCAGGGCGACCTGCGGCGGAGTTCGCGCCCGCCCCCGTGGATGCGTCGGCGCCCCGCTATGCCATGACCCTGCTGAAAACGGATGCGGCGGTCGGTATCAACGACCGGGGCGAGGTGGTGTGCGGGACGGGAGGGGAGGCGTTGCTCTGGTACCGGGGCAAGGTGCGCCGCCTCGTGCCGCCGTTGGAGTACCCGCAGGCCAGCCTGACGCCGGAGGCGATCAACAACCAGGGGCAGGTGGTCGGCTCCGGCGTCGAGTCTTACCAAGGCGCGTACACGACGTTCGAGGAGTTTCACTTCTGGTGGGAGGGCGGCCGAACGCGGGTGGGCAAAGGCCCGCGCATCGACAAGGCCGCCAACCGCAGAGGACAGCGGGTCGGGTCGGCGGCCATCGGACCCGAGTACACACACGACACGATGGACCCGGAATCGCACGAGACGACCACGACCACGGCGCGCGGGCCGCGCGCGCTCCTTTGGGGGCCGAATGGTGCGCGCGAACTGGGCACCTTGGGTGGTACGTACAGCGAGGCGCACGCCCTGAACGACCGCGGCCAGGCCGTGGGCGAGGCGGCCACGCCGTCCGAGGCCGAGCACGCCGTGTTGTGGCAACGGGGCAAAATCTACGACCTGAACGCCCTCGTCGTTGACCGCAAAGGTGTCGTCCTCCAGACCGCCCACGACATCAACAACGCCGGCCAAATCGTGGGCGAAACGGCGAGCGGCCAAGCGTTTCTGTTGACGCCCGTCCCGGCGGGCAGGCGCCGAGCACCGGGGAGGTGATTGTGTTCCGACGACGCGTGTTGCTTGTCGCCCTGCTCACCGTCGCCGTTTGTGCTTCGGGGATTGCGCGGGGCAAGCCCGCCGCTCCCCTGCCTCGCTACCGGCTCACGATCCTGCCTATGGACCGGCCCGCCGCCATTAACGAGCGGGGCCAGGTGGCGGGCACCCGCGGCGAACCCGGCGAGCGGAGGGCGTTCCTATGGGAGCGCGGCAGGCTCCGCGCGCTGCCGTTGCCAGAGGCACGCGAAGACGGCTCGGCGAGCGTGGAACACATCGACGCGCAGGGCCGAGTGTACGGGACGGTCTGGTACCAGCCGGACGGCGCAATCTCCACCATCCAGGGTGATAACCTGGTGTGGGAGCGGGACCAGGTGCGTGCGGGTATATATACTCCGCTCCGCGACCCGGGCGCGCCGCGGGTGGAGACGCACGAGATCGGCGAGGAGTATCAACCCGACACTTACAACACCCCGTACGAACGCATCAGGGGGGAGAAGGCGCGCTACTCCCACGCCTTTGTGTGGGAGCCGGGCAAAGACAAGCCGCGCGACCTAGGGACGCTGGGCGGCAAGCGCAGCCATGCTTCGGATTCCAACGCCCAGAGTCAGGTGGTCGGCGACGCAGAAACGGCCGGCGGCGGTACGCGTGCGTTCTTGTGGCAGGGCGGCACTATGCGCGACCTGGTGACGCTGCCGGGTGGCGATTGGAGCAGTGCCAAGGGCATCAACGCCCGCGGTGTGATCATCGGCATGTCCACGGTGCGGAAGGCGGGGGGGATGGTGCGCCGGGCCGTGATGTGGGACCGGGCGGGGCGCGTGGTGAGTCTGTCCGGCTTGGTGGCGGGGAAGCACCGGCCCGCGCTCCGGTCGGCGGACGCTATCAACGAGCAGGGGCAGATCGTGGGGCAGACAGCGGACGGGCGCGGCTACCTGCTGACGCCGTGGTGAACACCCGCCGCGAGTGACGGTCCAGACCGAGCGCTCTGATGCCGCCCTGCTCCCAAGCCATTTTCCGGGCGGGCTAACCCGCTGACCCGCGCTTTTCCCGCCAGAAGCGGTCGGCGACGCGCGCGTGGAGTGGAAACCCCAATTCGACCGGCTCTGTCGCGACGACGGTCTCGCTCGTCTCGTTGTTCGCGACGAACGGGGGCACGTCGGCCGCCGCGAGCGGGCGCGCGAGACCGAAGATAAGGACGGTGCCGTCCGGGGCGCTCTGCACGTCGTACAGCCGCACGCCTTCAGGGTCGATGGTCAGCCCCGTCTCCTCCCGCACCTCGCGCGCCCCGGCCTCCTGCCAGGATTCACCGAGGTTGATAAAGCCGCCGGGCAGGGCGAGGCTGCCTTCGTGCGGTGGGATCGTGCGCCGGATGAGCAGCAGACCGTCGCCCACGGGCACGAGCACGACCGTCACCGGCAGCGGGTTCCGGTAGCTGACGTTCCCGCACCTGGGGCACGTGCGCGGCCAGGCCTGTTCGGGAGCGAACGCCTGGCCGCAGTACGAGCAATGGGCGTCTTTGGTCACGGGCCGGAGGGTCAGGCGCGGAAGTGGCGGAGCAGGTCGCCCTCGGCCTCCCAGAGTTCGTCGAACATCGCCCGGATCTGGTCGAGCGAGCAGACGCTCCGGGTCAGCGGGTCCATCGCGCAGGCGTGGAACGCCGCCTCGCGGTCCTTATCGAGGACCGCGCGCACCGCCAGCTCCTGCACCACGATGTTGGAGAGGTTGAGGGCGGCGAGCTGCGCCGGCAGCGGGCCGACGTAGCAGGGCTGCACGCCCTGGCGGTCCACCAGACAGGGCAACTCCACGCAGCAGCCCTCAGACAGGTTGGGGATGAGCCCCGTGTTCATCACGTTGCCGTTGAAGCGGTACGGCCGGTCGGTGACCACCGCGCGCATGATCTCGGCAGCGTACTCGTTGGAAGTCGTCAGGTCCGGCAGCGGCGCGCTTTCCGGGTCTTCCATCCATTCCCGGCGCTTTGCCGGCACCTCCGCCACGACCCGCTCCTTCAGCCCGAACTGCTCGCGCTGCTCCCGGGTGCGGCGGAAGTACGGGTGGTATTCGGAACAGTGGACGGTGGACTCGGTGACGAAGTACGCGAAGTGCTTGAACATCTCGAAGCGCACCGAGTCCTTGGCCACGGTTTCGGGGTCGTCCAGCAGGGCGCGCAGACGCGGATACAGGTCCTCGTCGCCGCGGTGCAGCCGCAGGTACCACGCCTGATGGTTGATGCCCGCGCACAGGTACGTCACCTCGGCAGACGGGATGCCCAGGTAACGCGACATCTCGGACACGGTGTTCTGCACGCTGTGGCACAGCCCGACGTTGGCGATCTTCGAGCCCTCCGAGTGCAGCCACGTGAGCATCGCCATCGGGTTCGTGTAGTTGAGCAGCAGCGCCCCCGGGCACAGCTCCTCCATGTCGTGGCAGATCGCGAGCTGGACCGGCGCCGTGCGGAGGAATCGGAAGATGCCTCCGACCCCGATGGTGTCGGCGACGCTCTGCTCCACGCCGTACTTGCGGGGGATGTCCACCTCGACGTTGGCGGGGAATCCGGCGTACGCGTACCCGCCCACCGAGATGCTGGTCACGACGAAATCGGCGCCGGGCAGCGCCTCGCGCCGGTCCGTGGTGCTGGAAAGCCGCGCGGGCAGGCCGTGCCCGTCGATGATGCGCTGCACGTACCGGCTGACCAGGCGCAGTCGCTCCTCGTCGATGTCGCACAACACGATATGCGCGTCGCGCAGTTCCGACAGCGCCAGGATGTCCCGCGAAAGTTTGCCGCCGAACTGGCTGCCCGCGCCGACGATAACGATCTTTGTCATGTCTGTTTCCTGTCCACCGGCCCGCGTTCTGTCGTCATGTTCGCTATGGCCGTTCGCGCCTCCTTCTGAGGAAAAGCGCGCCGCGGCGGTGAACCCCTTGCACCAACGCGGCGGCGAAGATCGCCGCCCACAAAGGAAAGCCTCAAACACGTATGGCAGCCGAAGACACGATGGGTTCGGTACCGGCAAACACGGATGATAACGCCGGTCCCGTATCTAACGCCCCGATCCGGCGGCGCACGTTCCTAAAGGTCGCCGGTGTCGGCGCGGCGGCGATGCTGAGCCCCGGCCGCCCGGTGATGGCCGGTCCGTTCGACCGGTCCGACTTCGAGAAGCTCATCCCGGCCGACAAGCAGCTCCACCCGGACTGGGTCCGTTCCCTGTTCGCCCGCGGTGACCGCGCCGTGTATAGCGGGGCGGATCTCAGGCACATCGGCATGCCCGTCGGCGGCCTCTGCGCCGGCCAGCTATACCTGGGCGGAGACGGCCGGCTGTGGCACTGGGACATCTTCAACCAGAAGATCGGCACCGGGGACAGTCACTACGCGAACCCGCTCCCGCCCGAATCGCCGGTGGAACAGGGCTTCGCGCTGCGCGTGACCCACGCCGGGGCGACGGAAACACGCACCCTGGACCGCGCCGGCTTTCCGGACGTATCGTTCTGCGGCGAGTACCCCATCGGCTTCGTCGAGTACCGGGATAAGGCGCTGCCAGTCGCGATATCTTTGGAAGCGTTTTCGCCGTTCATCCCGCTCAACGCCGACGATTCGGGCCTGCCGGCCACCGTTTTACAGTTCACGCTCAAGAACACCGGCAGTGAAAAGGTGGAAGCCGAGCTTTCCGGCTGGCTGCAGAACGCCGTGTGCCTGTACAGCGGGGCGGCGGGGCAGTGGATGCGCCGCAACCGGATCGTCCGCGACCGGCAGTTCGCGTTTTTGGAATGCAGCGCCGCGCCCTTGCCGGAAAGCCGTTCCTCCCGCCCTCGCCCCGACATCCCGTTCGAGGACTTCGAGAAGCCGACCTACGAAGGGTGGACGGTGACCGGCACCGCGTTCGGCGCCGGACCGATCGAGCGCGACAAAATACCCGCCTATCAGGGCGACGTGGGCGGGACCGGCAAGCGCGTCGTCAACTCACACGCCTCCGCACCCGGCGCGGATGTCGGCGGCAAAGATGCGCCCACCGGCACCCTGACCAGCCGACCCTTCCGAATCGAGCGCCGCGCCATCCACCTGCTCGTCGGCGGCGGCAGCCATGCGGGCCGCACCTGTGTCAACCTCCTGGTGGACGAAAAAGTCGTGCGCTCCGTCACCGGCCGGAACGACAACCGGATGGCGCCGCAAACGATGGACGTGCGCGACCTGGAAGGTAAGACCGCGCGGCTCCAGATCGTGGACAACGAGTCCGGCCCGTGGGGCAACATCGGCGTGGACGCGATCGTCTTCAGCGACCGCACGCAAAGCGGTAAGCTTGAAGACCAGCCAGACTACGGCTCGATGGGCTTGGCCCTGCTCGACCCGACGCCGGGAGATCGTCACGTCGCCGCGCTCCCCGCCGGAGACACGCAGGCGCGCGTCTTCGGCTCGGCCAATGCCCCGCCGACCGCTCCCGAAAACGCCGACCGTCCGGCCGACCAGAAGCTGGTCGGCGGGCTCGGCCGGACGGTCGCCCTGGCGCCCGGCCAGGAAGCAAAGATCACGTTCGTCGTGACGTGGCACTTCGTCAACGACCGGATCGACGGGCTGCGCGATGTGGGCGGGCGCCATTACGGCACGCGCTTCAAAAATGCCCGCGCCGTGGCGGCCTACGTGGCGAAGGGTTTCGTGCGACTGTCCGAACAGACGCGGCTCTGGCATGCCACATGGTACGACTCCACGCTGCCCCGCTGGTTCCTGGATCGCACCTTCCTGAACACCTCCGTACTCGCCACCTCCACGTGCCATCGGTTCGCCAACGGGCGCTTCTACGGCTGGGAAGGGGTGGGCTGCTGTCCCGGCACCTGCACGCACGTCTGGCACTACGCCCACGCCGCGGCGCGCCTTTTCCCGCAGTTAGAGCGCTCGGCGCGCGAAATAGTGGACTACGGCCTCGCCTTCGATGCGGTCACCGGCGTCATCGACCACCGTGGCGAGTTCCGCGCCGGCCCCGCCATCGACGGGCAGGCGGGCTGCATCCTGCGTGCCTACCGCGAGCACCAGATGACGCCCGACGGCGCGTTCCTGCGGCGGCTCTGGCCCCGCGTCAAGAATTCGCTTGAGTACCTGATCCGGCACGATCCCAACCGCGACGGCATCATGGACGGGCCGCAGCACAACACGCTGGACGCGCAATGGTTCGGCAAGATCGCGTGGCTCTCTTCGCTCTACGTCGCGGCGCTGCGGGCGGGCGAAGCGATGGCCGCGGAGATGGGGGATACGGCGTTCGCCCAACAGGCGCGCACCATCGCGGCCGTTGGCAGCAGCAATATCGACGGGCAGCTCTTCAACGGCGAGTACTACATCCAGATCCCCGACCCCGACCATGCCAAAACCGTCGGCTCGTACGACGGCTGCGAGATCGATCAGGTGTTCGGCCAGAGCTGGGCGTTCCAGGTCGGGTTGGGCCGGATCCTGCCCCGGCCGCGCACGGTTCGCGCGCTGCAATCGCTCTGGCGGTACAACTTCACGCCGGATGTCGGCCCGTACCGCAACGCCCATAAGCCCGGCCGCTGGTATGCGATGGCCGGGGAAGGCGGTCTCCTCATGTGCACCTGGCCCAAAGGGGAAGGCTCGCGAGTGAGCCAGCACTTCGACTTCTATTTCAACGAATGCATGACCGGGTTCGAGTACCAGGCGGCGGGGCATATGCTCTGGGAGGGCATGCTGACGGAAGGCCTAGCTGTCACTCGCGCCATCCACGACCGGTACCACCCGTCCCGGCGCAACCCGTGGAATGAGGTGGAATGCGGCGACCACTACGCCCGCGCCATGGCAAGCTATGGCGTGTACCTGGCTGCCTGTGGCTACGAGCACCACGGACCGAAGGGACACCTCGCGTTCGCGCCTCGTCTGACCCCGGAAGACTTCAAGGCCGCCTTCACCACCGCCGAGGGCTGGGGCACCTTCGCGCAGCAGAAAAAGGACGGGGGTCAGCTTCAGGCGGAGATCACACCCAAATGGGGTAGATTGCGCCTGAAGACCCTCGCGCTAGCGGTGCCCGCGGAAGTGTCGGGCCGGGCGGTGGACGTGACGCTGGACGGCCGCGCCGTGCAAGCGGCGCCGTCAGTCGCAGGAGGAACGTTGACAGTAACGCTCGCGTCTGACGTGACCGTCAAAGCCGGGCAGCGACTGCAAATCCGGGTGGGCTGAGGAGTCGGCCCGCCTGC
>CADCTO010000156.1 GCA_902805585.1 uncultured Armatimonadota bacterium
GGAACGCGGCGCGCTCCCTTTCGAACGGACGATCGCACGCTATCTTGGAACCCGCCGCGCAGGGTGCGGGTAGCACCCCGCGGTGAACGCATGTTTCCCCCCGAGTCCCACATCACGAATGACAGCTCCGAAGCAGCTCGGCCGCGCCGTCGCGGGCGCCCTCCTGGTGACGGCCGGCATCGCCGGGCCCGCCGCCGCGCAGACCGGCACGCCCGCGCTTGGCGTCGACGTGCGCAACATCGACCAGAGCGTGCGTCCCCAGGACGACTTCTTCCGCTACGTCAACGGCGGATGGCTCAAGAACACGAAGATCCCGGCGGACCGCTCCAGCTACGGCTCGTTCGTGGAGCTTCGCGACCGCAGCGAAGAGTCCGTCCGCAAGATCGTGGAGGCCGCCGCCGCCGACCGCGCCCGGCAGCCGGGCTCCGAGACGCAGAAGGTGGGCGACCTCTACCTCAGCTACATGGACACGGCGCGCATCGAAGCCGCCGGCATCGCCCCGCTGCGCGCCGAGCTGGCCCGCATCGCCGCGCTCCGCGACCGCGGTGAGCTGCCGGAGCTGTACGCGCACCTGCAGCGCATCGGCGTGGGCACGCCCTTCGGCTTCGGCGTTGGGCAGGACGCGCGCCAGGCCACGCGCTACATCGGCGCCGTGAGCCAGAGCGGCCTGGGCCTTCCCGACCGCGACTACTACCTCAAGGACGACGCCAAGCTGGCCCAGGCCCGCGCCGCGTACCAGAGCTACCTGGAGACGCTTCTGCGCCTCTCGGGCGACCGCGACCCGGCCGGCGGCGCGCGCGCCGTGGTGGCGCTGGAGAAGTCGCTGGCCGAGAAGCATTGGGACCGCGCCCGCAGCCGCGACCGCGAGGCGACGTACAACCTGCGCACCGTGGCCGCGCTGGACTCGCTGACGCCGGGCTTCGCCTGGGGCCGCTTCCTGCGCGCCGTCAACGCCGAGCGCACCCCGGGCATCGTCGTCCGCCAGCCGGACTACCTGGCGGCGATGAACCAGATCGTCGCCTCCACGCCGCTCCCGGTGCTCAAGCAGTACCTGACGGTGCGGCTGGTGGACAGCTACGCCGGCGCGCTGAGCCGCCCGTTCGTGGACGCGCAGTTCGCCTACCGCGGCAAGGCGCTGCAGGGGCTGGAGGAGAACCGCCCCCGCTGGAAGCGCGCCGTGGGCGCCGTGGAAGGCGCGCTGGGCGAGGCCGCCGGCCGCCTGTACGTGCAGCAGAACTTCCGCCCCGAGTCGCGCACGCGGATGCAGCAGCTGGTGGAGAACCTGCGCGCCGCCTTCCGCGAGGGGATCAACGAGCTGGAGTGGATGGGCCCCGAGACCAAGACGCAGGCGCAGGCCAAGCTCTCCAAGTTCAACGTCAAGATCGGCTACCCGGACAAGTGGCGCGACTACTCGGCCCTTGAGGTCCGCCAGGGCGACCTGGTGGGCAACATGATGCGCACCGCCGAGTTCGGCCACAACCGCATGACCCGCCGCCTGGGCCAGCCCATCGACCGCGGCGAGTGGGGGATGACCCCGCAGACGGTGAACGCGTACTACTCCGCCACGATGAACGAGATCGTCTTCCCGGCGGCGATCCTCCAGCCCCCCTTCTTCGACCCGGCCGCCGACGACGCGGTGAACTACGGGGCGATCGGGGCGGTGATCGGGCACGAGATCAGCCACGGCTTCGACGACCAGGGCCGCCGCTCGGACGGCGAGGGGAACCTCCGCGACTGGTGGACGGAAAGCGACAACGCCGCCTTCAAGACGCGTGCGGACGCGCTGGTGGCCCAGTACGGCGCCTTCTCGCCGCTGGAGGGCCTCAACGTCAACGGCCGCCTCACGCTGGGCGAGAACATCGGCGACGTGAGCGGCCTGGCGATGGCGTACCGCGCCTACCGCAAGTCGCTGAACGGCCGCGAGGCCCCGGTGATCGGCGGCTTCACGGGCGACCAGCGCTTCTTCATGGGCTGGGCCCAGGTGTGGCGCACCCTGATGCGCGACGACGCGCTCCGCCAGCAGATCATGACCGACTCGCACTCCCCGGGCGAGTACCGCGTCAACGGCGTCCTCCGCAACATCCCGGAGTTCTACGCCGCCTTCAACGTCAAGCCGGGCGACAAGATGTACATCGCCCCCGAGCAGCGCGTGAAGATCTGGTAAGCTGTTGCTGGGTGATGTGAGAAGCGGTGGCCCGGAGCGATCCGGGCCACCGCTTTTTCGTCCACAGGCTGTGGGTTGGCGGATCGATCCGGGCAGGTGATCGCGACAGGAGTCGGCGGGGTCAGTCCGGTGCGTTATATTGGTCGGACCGGCTCACACCACGGAGACTACCAATGCTACGCACCTACAA